>NZ_JBQQCG010000120.1:0-29184 GCF_052245575.1 Streptomyces sp. 2A115
GGGCGGACACGGACGGCGAGCAGTCATCTTCAGCCCCCGGCAAGGCAGTTGGCTCCTGCTACCGGCCTACGACCAGACCGACCCGTCGTCAATCCCCACCACCGCCGGATTTAACGAACTACCGGTAAGCGGCCGTGGACCACCACTGTCTGCGGCACCCGCTCAAAGCGGCACTTGCTCGTGCTCGGCTGCGGCGGTCGGCACACTGCGTCGCCCGGCCAAATCCTCGGGTTGCCAACACTCGGGAACCGACGACGAAGATGCCACTTCTCCTGCCGGCATCGGGCCGGCCGTCAAGTCGCGATGGCTCGCCGGGTGTCTTCGGCGATGAGGTCGAGGTTCAGTCCGGCCGCTGCCTTCAGTCCGGCGGCCGCAGAGCCGATCACCGTCTCGGTGACGCTGGTGACATTGCCCGCCGCGAACACTCCGGCCACGTTGGTCGCACCTTGCGCGTTCGCGGCCACGTAACTGCCGGCGACCTGCCCGAACATCTCCCAGTCCGTGATTTCCAGGCCCAGCCCGGCCAGCCCTGTGACGCGGGCGGTGAAGCGGGGCGCGACCACGAGATGCGTGAGGTCCACGCGCCTGCCGCCGGTGAGCAGTGCCGCCGCCAGCCGGTCGTCCACGACGTCCAGGGCTGCCACCTTCCCTTCCACTACGTCCACCGAGCGGGCGTTCAGGCGTGCCCGTGCCGTGTCGTCGAGGAGCGGCCCCGTGTGCATGAGCAGGGTGATCTTGTCGCTCCACTGGGTCCAGAGCAGCGCCTGTTCCACTCCCGCCGCGGTCGTGGCCAGGACGCCGATGGGCTGATCCCGCACTTCCCATCCGTGGCAGTACGGGCAGTGCAGTACTTCGCGTGTCCAGCGCTCGGCCACGCCGGGCACGTCGGGAAGTTCGTCCACCAGTCCGGTGGCCAGGAGCAGCCGACGCGCTCGTACGGTGGCGCCGTTGTCGAGTTCAAGGCCGAAGTGGGCATCCGTCTCACGCGCCGCGGCGACCACTGAGGCCGTGACGCACTCGACTCCGAAGCGGTGGATCTCGCGCCGTGCGAGGTCAAGGAAATCGGCTGGGGCGATGCCCTCATGCCCCAGGTAGTTGTGGATGGACCGTGCGGGTGCGTTGCGCTGCTGTCCGGCGTCGACGACCAGCACGGAGCGGCGGGCTCGCCCGAGGGTGAGCGCCGCGTTGAGACCGGCCGCGCCGGCGCCGATGACGACGGCGTCGTAGAGGGGCTGTTCGTTCGTCATGGTGATTCCCTTCCGTCGCCGGTGATCTTGCGACCGGCCGCCCTGCCAGTCCAAGGCCGCTTGCCGACCCGGCAAGATGCGCGTGTGAACCACGATGAGGTAGACGGTGTCCTGCGTTCGGTCGGCGGGCGTCTGCGGGCCCTTCGGCAGGAGCGCCACGCCACCCTGGACGACATCAGCGCCATCAGCGGCATCTCCCCGAGCACGCTGTCCAGGCTGGAGTCCGGGAAGCGCAAATACACCCTTGATCTGCTGCTTCCCCTGGCGGCCGCGTACAACGTGCCGCTGGACGAGCTGGTGGGCGCCCCGCAGACGGGCGACCCCCGTATCCACCTGCGCCCGGTCGCCGTACCCCAGCAGGGCCGCACGGTGATCCCTTTGGTGCGCCACTACGGCGGGCCGCATGCCCACAAGCACGTCCTGCCGATGGGACCGGCAGCCGCGGAGGCACCCGCGTTGAACACTCACCAGGGTTTCAACTGGATCTACGTCCTGTTCGGACGGCTGCGCATCACGGCAGGCGGGGCGGAACTCGTCGTCCAGGCAGGGGAGGCAGCCGAATTCGACACGCGACTACCGCATGCCTTCAGCAACGCGGGCGATCAACCCGTCGAATTCCTCAGCCTCTTCGGCGCCCAGGGCGAGCGCATGCGCCTCAAGACATGGGACGAGGCCGGCGGAGCCGCCGGGATCAGCTGAAAGTGGGCCGGGACTCGGCGGTCGTTCGCCGGTGGGTACGGCCGACCGGCACCCGCTTGCCAAGGTGGCAAGCGGGCTTCGTGCTCCGTCCGCGCACGGCACATGATCGCCGTTCCCGGCCCACCTCCACAGAATCCAGGAACCACCCATGTCTGCCGTAGTGCCGCCCATCGACCCCGAAATCGCAGCAGCAGTCGACCTCGACAGCCTGCGCATCGACCTGACACACGAGTTCATCAAGGAGCGGCGTGCCGCCGCCGCTGCGTTCCCGACCCTTGACGACCTGCGCGGGAGCGGCGCTTTCACCATCGAGGAGCACGTGGCCTCCACGGCGGAGGGCACGGCCGACGTGTCCTTGCTGGTGTGCCGGCCTGCGGGGGCCGTCGGTCGCCTGCCTGTGCTGTACTACCTGCACGGCGGCGGCATGGTGATGGGTCACGCACGGCAGAACCTGGACTACGTCCTGCAGTTGGCCAAGGAGGTAAGCGCCGCCGTGGTCTCCGTCGAGTACCGACTGGCTCCCGAGCATCCTCATCCGGCCGCGCTGGAGGACTGCCTGACGGCTCTGACGTGGGTCACGGCCAATGCCCTGGACCTCGGCGTCGACCCGGAGCGGATCGTCCTCCTCGGGCTGAGCGGTGGCGGCGCATTGGCGGGCGGCCTGTCCCTGCGTCTGCGTGATCGCCTGGACCCGCGGCCGCTGGGGCAGATGCTGGTCTGCCCCATGCTCGACGACCGCAACAACACCCCGTCGGCGGCCCAACTGGCCCACCTGGGGGGCTGGAACCCGGCGACGAACGCGGCCGCCTGGAACCACGTCCTCGGCGACCGCTGCGGCACACCGGCCGTGCCCTCCTACGCCGCTCCTGCCCGGGCCGAGGATGTGTCCGGGCTGCCACCGACCTATCTCGAGGTCGGCGCCGTCGAGATGCTCCGCGACGAGGTGGTCACCTTCGCCACCCGGATCTGGGAGGCCGGCGGTGACGCCGAACTCCACGTGTTTCCCGGCGGCTTCCACGGTTTCGACTTCTTCGTCCCCACCGCCAACCTGTCCCGCGACGCGCGCGCCGCCCGGCTCAACTGGCTGCGGCGTACGCTGGCGACGCCGCGGTAGGGCACTGCGGACAGCCCCGAGTCGCCTCGCCGCATGCTCGCTTGCCTCCATACCGGGCCGACTTTCGGCGGCCACGGTGAAGTGCACCAGCCTGGTGAGCACGCCCGAGCACAGGATGACTTCCTCATGGCCTGTCAGCTCGGTTCGTATCTCCCCACGCCCCTGCCTGCCTGGCCGGTCGGGCAGTTCGCGCCCATTTTTCAGGATGCGCCCGACGCGCAGAGGGACTTCGGACCGTGTCGGACCTGAGGCACAGACTCTGATTCCGGCGAGGCGTCCCGGACCCGGTGCGCCTTCGCCACATGACAATCCCCTGGCTGAGAAAGCCAAGCATGCGCATCAGACAAGCAAGTTTCTGGCAACGGGTGTCGCCATGGTGGCCCTGGCCACCCCGGCTCACGCGACATCGGCCCTTCCCGCGCCGAACGTCGATGCCATCCGTGCCGTCCAGGAGCAGGCAGTGGCCCAGGGCGCGCCAGGCGGGGGCCGCGTCGGGACCGCCTCCGTCGTCGGGGCGCCGAACGCCACCACGCCACACGGCTGGCGCTCTTCGGCGGCGACGTCGATGAAGGCTGAAGCTCTTCGCCGCAAGCGCCCTCAGCCACCTCGGCAGCAATGTCGGCTACGTAGCGATCCCGCTGCTCGCCGTTACCACTCTCGGTGCGGGCCCCGGCCAGGCCGGTGCGCTGGCCGCGCTGTCCACCGCCGCCTTCCTCCTCAGGCGAGTGCGCATGTGACGCACGCGCAGGTGATCGAGGTGCCGGTGGCCAACCGGCTGACCGCGCCCGCCCCATTGGTGCGGGTCGGGGACTGGGCCCGCAGCTGGGCGGTGGAGGAGGTCTTCGGGATCGAGGCGGACCTCCTCAACGATGACCGCCTCGCCCGGGCCCTGGACGCGATCGCCCCGCATCTGGAACGGATCGCGGGCACGGTCGGGGCGCGGGCGATTGGCGAGTTCGGGATCGATGTGGCCCGTGTGCACTGGGACATGACGAGCATGTCGGTGCACGGGGACTACCCGGCCGAGGGCCAGGACGGACGAGGACTTCCCCGTCATCGGCTACGGACACCCCAAGGACCGGCGCACGGACCTGAAACACGTCCAGGCCGGACTCGCGGTGACAGCCGACGGCGGTACCCCCCTGCACGCGCGCGTCTTCGGCGGACCGGCGGCCGAGGTCAGCCAGGTCGTCGGCGCGATGAAAGACCTGCGCACGATGGCCGGCACCCGCGACTTCCTCATGGTCGCCGACTCCAAACTGGTGTCCTACGACAACGTCACCGCCCTGCTGGCCGCCGGGGTTCAGTTCGTCGCCCCGGCACCGGCCGCGCAGGTCAAGGACGAGGTCTACGCCGCCCTGGACCCGGCCCGGGCAGACATCGTGGACTGGGTGCCGCAGCGGGACGCGGACAGACCTGCCGCGCGGCGGGAGTCCTACCGGGTCCTGGAGGACACCCACACCTTGTCCGGGCGCCGTAAGAGTGATCCGGCCCTGACCGTGCGCCGGATCCTGGTCCACTCCACCGCCGTGGCGGCCGGTCAGCAGGCGGCCCGGGACAAGCGCCTGACCAAGGCCGGCGAGGACCTCGACAAGCTCGCTTCCGCAGCGGGCGGGCGGCACTACAAGACCCGGGTGAAGATCGTTGCCCCGTCGGTGTCATCACCGCCAAGCGCCGCGTCTCCTCCTGCCTGCGCTGGAGCATCACCGAGAACGAGCAGGGCACACCCACCCTGACCTGGTCCTGGGCCAAGACGTCCTGGACGGCGAAGCCGCGGTCGACGGCTGGTACGCGTTGCTGACCAGCATCCCGGCCAATCAGGCCGACCCGGCCCAGGTCCTGATCCACTACAAGGGCCAGGGCACGGTCGAGCGCCGCTACCACGACGTCAAAGGGCCGCTCGCGATCGCACCAATCTTCGTCCAACACAACCGACGTGTCGCCGCTCTGATCCAGGTCATCTGCCTGGCCCTGCTGGTGTTCTGCCTGATCGAGCGGCAGGTCAGACGCGCCCTCGGCCCCAAGCAGACCATGGCCGGCCTCTACCCCGACAACCGCCGCATCCGCCCGACCGGCCGCATGATCGTCTACCACCTCGGCGAACTCACGCTGCGGATCGGCAACATCACCGACCCGCCCACCGTCCAGATCACCCGCGGAGTGCAACTCCACCTCCTCGACACCGACATCGGAACAACCCGCTGGCCACACACCTGAAACGGTGACCCGCGAAGTCCGGGCCTAGAAGTGGACCACATCGACGATCACGCGACCGGTGGACGTGACCACCCCAGCGCCGTGATCGCCCTCTGCCCCAACTGCCACGCAAACAAGACGTACGGCGCAGACAGGGAGACGCTCACCGAGATCCTTCGTACCGAGGCATCCCGTCTGCACGCCGAGATGGAGCAGCGCCCGTAGCGAACCCAGACATTCGATGGGTCCGGGTACGGGGCGCGGGACCTGTGGCTCCGTGCCCCGAGATCGGGGTGCCACCGTGGTGAGGTCACCACCACGACGTGCACTTCGTCTGCCCGGCGTTCTTGAGGTAGCCGCAGGCCCGGAACCGGTAGCTGGACGAACTGCTTGTCGTCTTCGCGGCGCTGGTCTTCGAGGTGCCCGCGCCGCGGTTGACGGCGAACGGTCCGCACTGGAGCCACGTCGAGCCGTTGTTCGTCGTCCAGTCCATCCACACCAGGTCCCCGTTGACGGTGGTACCGCTGATCTTGGCCCAGCCTCGATCGAGTCCACGGATGTTGCCGCGATGGAGGGTGACGGCACGGCCGGCACCCATGTCGACTGACCGGACAACACTCCCGGACGCGTCGTCGGAGATGTCGATGAACCCGTTGGCGCCGCCCTCGCAGTCGGCGGCTGTGGCGTGTGCAGAGGTAGCCGGTCCGGCGATTGACAGACCGAACCCGAGTGAGAGCGCAGCGGCGGTTGCCGCCAGGCCGCGCCGTACACGGTTTTCCATGGATGTTCCCCCTTCGTGGGCGTACCCGCTGTTCAGCGGGTTGGCAGGGTTCGTACAGGCCCCTGGCAGAGCAGGGCTCCGCTGACCGCCCGGGTACGAACAGCAGGACGGGCCGGGGCCATTTCCGATGCGCAGGCTTCGGGCCGGTGCCTCCCTTCGTGGGCGCCGCTGTCCACACGGTGTGGCGTGAATGTGGGCAGGAACCTTGCGAAAACCTTGCTTCACTGGTCAGCGCGGGTTGGGTTGCGATGTCGGCGGGGCGGTGACAGCCCGGTGCGCGGATTGTGCAGAGCGACTGCGGGGGATGTGCATGACAGAGTTTCTGCTGCTGGGCACGGTCGAGTTACGGGGCCCGGATGGCGCGGCCGTGGATGCGGGGCTGCCAGGCCGGCCGCCTGTACTTCACTGCCTGACCCTATTGAGCCCGGGAGAGCCAATGAGCGGTGTGCATCGTGAAGTCGCAGGTCACAGGTCTGGTGTGAATGGTGAGTTGGATACTCGTGCCGGTCGGCGGCCGATGACCATGGCGGAGATCATCGGGCGGGTTCGGCTCCGGCGGGATGCCGGGTTCGGCTGCGCCTACGGCCGGCCCCCGCCTACGATCCGTCAGCAGGTCGACACGCCGTGAGAACGCGGGAGGGCGCGGGGGGATGCAGGAGCGGCAGTGGATCACGGCACGTCGGAGTGAACTGGACGCTCTCGCCGAGGAGTTGGCCAAGCAGCTTCAGGAGGTCCAGGCCGAGCGGGATGAACTGGCGATCGCGGAGCGAGTGTTGAACCGCCTGGCCGAACAGGCCCGGGCCGACGCCGGGGCTGTCGCTCCGGTATCGGCGAAGGTGGCCGGGCGGGCAGTCCTGCTCATCCCGCACCGCAGCGACGCTGCCGACGAGGGCGCGCTGCCCGGCGACTACCGCAAGATCCTGGCGATCGTGGGGGAGGCCGACGGTCCGGTGCAGGTCCGGGCGGTCGGCGAGCGGCTGGGCCTGGACGCCTCGGCGCGCGGCAAGCTGGAACCTTTGCGGGCGAAGATGACCAAGCTCGCCGACCGCGGCTGGCTGCACAAACGCCCTGACGGGCAGTTCACGGCACGTCCGTAACTGTGCGGTGCGGGGGCGTAACTGACGGTCCCCCGACGGCAGTTGAGTTTGGTGTGACGAAAAACAACAGTTCCGTCGAGGGCCCTGACGGCCTCGTCTACACCGCCCGCCTGCCGCTGTCGAGCGCCACCCTGAACTGGCTCGCCGACCTGATACGCGGCCACCTCAAGAAGATCGGCTCCAGGTGGCGCGCCCTGCCCGCGGGGAAGATCGCCACCATCGTGCTCGCGGTGCTGCGCTGTGACCAGCGGCCCGGCGACCTGGCCGGCGGCAACGGAGTACACCGCACCACCGTTACCCGGTGGGTCCGCGAGGTCATCGGCTTGCTCGCCGCCCGCGCCCCACGCCTGGACCGGGCCCTGAAGAAGATCGCCCGAATGGGTGGCGGCATCGTACTGCTGGACGGATCGGTGGTCCGCACCCGGCGCAGAACCGGGAAGGAGAACCGGAAGAACTACTCCGGCAAGAACAAATGCCACGGCCTGCTCGTGATCGCCCTCACCGACGACCGGGGCCGGCTGCTGTGGATCTCGGCGGCCCGCCCCGGGCGCACCTCGGAGATCACCGCTTGCCGGCACGACAAGCTCACCCAGAAACTGCGGGAAGTCGGGCTCGGCGCCATCGCCGACCTGGGATTCGTCGGCCTCGACGACGGCGGCCCCGACGCCGACCCGGCGGTGATCACCGGCTACAGGGCCGCCCGGAACCGGCCTCTGACGCGAGGCCAGAAGCTGTCCAACAAGGCACTGGCGGCCGTCCGGGCGCCGGTCGAGCACGGCTTTGCCCACCTCAAGAACTGGCGCGTCCTCGGCAAGGTGCGCACCGACCCCGCCTGGGCGACCGCCCTGGTCAGGACCTTGCTGGTCCTCACGAACCGCGAAGCAATGCCGGAAAGTTATGTGAAGTTGCGGCTTGTCAAGCACCCGGCGGCGGTGTGTCGAGGTGGCGGGTCGGGAGAACAGAACGGGACCCCTGGAAGTTGAGTCGTCGACCAAGACAGACCAACACCGGAGGTCCCGTTGACGGACCAGTGTGGCACGACGACGCTGACTCAGACCTTCACAACGGCCTGCGGAGTGTTCGCTCCGGGGCATCTCGGCGCCCTGACCCGATATCTCCCCTTCGAATTGGTCGACGATGTCCTTGACCAGCCGGGCCGCCGGGGGCGGACGCGTACGGTGCCGGCCCGGGTGGCGGTGTACTTCGTGCTGGCGCTGGCCCTGTTCCCAGGCGCTTCCTACGGCCGGGTGTGGGACACCCTGGCCGGAGCGTTGCGGCAGGCGGGGCACCTCGTGGCGTCGGTGACCGCGGCAGGTCTGGCCTGTGTGCGTCGGCGGGTGGGACCGGACCCGCTACGGGAGTTGTTCGAGGTTGTGGCAGGTCCGCTGGGCCGTCCGTGCACGAGGGGTGTGTCCTGGCGGGGTCTGCGCACGGTCGCGTTCGACGGCTGCCGGTCCACCCGGGTCCCCGAGACCGGCGACAACGTGGCCTGGCTGGGCAGGTACAAGGTCGCCGCCGGGGTGGCCGCCTACCCGCTGCTGGCGGTGATGGCCCTGGCGGAGACCGGGACGCGGGCCCTGCTCGGCGCGGTCGTCGGCCCGTATCGCGGTGAGGTGGAGGCTGCCCTGCACCTGGTTGGCCATCTGCGGCAGGACATGGTGGTGCTCGCCGACCGCGGCTTCGACGCGAACGCCTTCATCCGCGCCGTGCACGCCTCACGGGCTGCGCTGCTGCTGCGGATCTGCTCCTCGCGCAGGCCCGCCGTGCTGCAGGTCCTGGCCGACGGTTCCTTCCTGTCGGTCATCGCAGGGGTTCCGGTCCGTGTCATCGCCGCGACCGTCACCGTCACCTGCGCGGACGGCAGCACCCATCAGGGCGCGTACCGGCTGGTGACCACGCTGACCGATGCGCGCCGCCACCCGGCCGAAGACCTGCTGGCCCTCTACCACCAGCGGTGGGAGATCGAGGTGACGTTCCTGGCGCTCCGTCACACCATGCTCAGGGGCCGCGTACTGCGCTCGGGTGACCCTCAGGGCCTGCGCCAGGAGATGTGGGCACTGCTGACGGTCCACCAGCTTTTGCGGATGGCGATGCTGGACGCCACCGATGCCGTGCCCGGATGCGATCCGGACCGGGCCTGCTTCACCGCGGCCTTGGTCGCCGCCCGCGACAGCGTCCCCCGTGGCGCCGCCATCGTGCCCGACGCCGGCAGCGAGCTGACCGGCCCGATCACCGAGGCAGTAACCGGCGCCCTGCTGCCACCGCGCCGACCACGGATCAGCGCGCGCACCGTCAAGGGCGTCTCCGCTCGTTACGGACACCGCCGGTCCGACGAGGACCGCCCGGCCGTCAGCACCCCGGTCACCGCCCTCGACATCATCGTCCACTTCCCTCAGCAGGACACTCCCGTCCCCGCACCGACAGCAGCTCCGCCCGGCCGGAATCCGGCCCCGCAGCAGGACCCGCCCGTGACGGCCCAGACCCTGCTGCCGCCCGCGGTCCCGATGCACACCAGCAGGCTCGAGGATGTGCTCGCCGCGATGGGCACCGCTCCGGAGCGTGAGTGGCGGGCCATCGAACTGGCCACCCTGCTACGGCTGGACCGCGGCGACCTGACCGGCGAGCTGATCCGGTGGTCCAGGCGCCAGATCCTCATCAAGACCGGACCGGCCACCTTCAAGATCCCGGACGGACCACCGCAGCCGTCCAAGCTCGCCGTCCACCCTGAAGACGTCCTCGCGGTCATGGCCACCGATCCTCACCGCACCTGGCACGCCCGTGAGATCACCGCTGCGCTGAACACCGTCAAACACAGCACCCTCGCACAACACCTCAGCGCCTGGGCACGCAAGAACCTGCTGGTCAAAACCGCACCCGCAACCTACCGACTACCCGAACAGCCAGTGCCGGCCACCCCCACGAGGCCGCTCGCCGCCACGAACACGCCGACCCGCAGAGCTACTTGACAAACCAGAACGAATCATAACTTTCCGGCATTGCCTCGGTGTTCGCCAGGACGAGGAGGGCTCGCAGGAGGGTGGTCGCGTGACGGGTGTTCATGCGGACCTTGGTGAGGCAGCGCCACGATTTCAGGTTCGCGAAGCCGTGCTCGACGGCGGCGCGTTCGCGGTTGAGCAGGCGGTTCGCTTCTCTCTCCCCGTCGGTGAGCTGGTGGTTCCGGGTGGCCTTGCGGCCGGTGATGATCAACGGGTTGTCATCGGGGTCGTCGTCCAGGCCGACGAATCCGAGATCGGCCAGGGCTCCGAGGCCGGCCTCGCGCAGGTGTCCGGTGATCTTGTTGTGGCGGGCGGTGGTGATCTCGCTGGACCGGCCCGGCTTCGCCGTCGAGATCCAGATCAAGTTGCCTTGCTCGTCGGTCAGCGCGAGAAACAGCAGGCCATGGGACTTGTGTTTGCCGCTGCAGTTCTTCCGGTTGTCCTTCCCGGTGCGGCGCCGAGTGCGGATGAGGGTGCCGTCCAGCAGGACCACGATCCCGCCGGCACGGGCGATCTTCTTCAGTGCGCGGTCCAGGCGCGGTGCACGGGCGGACAGCAGCCGGATCACTTCCATCACCCAGCGGCGCACGGTGGAGGCGGAGACCGCGTTACCGCCGGCCGTGTCGGCAAGACGCTGGTCGTGACGGAGCACGGCGAGCACGACGACCGCCTGGGTCCCGGAACTGACCTTGCGCCAGCGGGTGTTCAGCTGATTGCGTTCCTGGCGTATCAGGCCGCCGACGAGATCGAGGGTCCGCTTCGACACCGGAAGCCGAACCTGGTAGACAGCATGCTGAGCGCCCTCGGCGGGCTGGTTTTTCGTCACAGATTCACCAACACCCGCCGGGGGCCCTCGCGTTACGGCGGGAATCGGCCGGTCCCCCGTCGTCCCTGCCGCTCAGCGCGGCAGATAGCGGCCGGCTCCGGTCCGCGAGATCCGGCCCCGGCCAGCAAGTTTGCGCAGCTGGCCCCGGACCGGCTCGGCCTTGCCCGGCGTGAGCTCCCGGCCCAGCATCCTTGCGACGTCCTTGGCCATCACCGGACCGTCCGCCCCGGTCACGATCTCCATGATCCTCCGGTACACCGAGGTCAGGGACTCCATCCCCATCCCCTCGGACCGGTCCGGCACCAGACGCATCCCGCCCGCACCCGCACCCGGCCCCGCCACGACACGCTCCGGCTCCGGCTCCGGCTCCGGCTCCGGCTCCGGCTCCGGCTCCGGCTCCGGCTCCGGCTCCACGATGCCCGACGACCGGCGTCCACCATCGGTCGCCTCGGCCCACTGCCCGAACACCACTTCGGCTGCTTCCAGCCGGGCCAACTGCGACTCGATCCCGGACAGTTCCTTGCGGCGCAGCTCAGCCCGTCCTTCCAGCTCAAGCCGTTGCCGGACCGTCCATGTCAGCACATCCGTCATGCACATCCCTCCCACCAGGAGGCTATGCAGCGGCCCGCTGCCCCGGCCCCGAGAATCCCAGAGGCCGCCCGTGACGGACGATCACGTGCTAACGATCTCCCACCCGACCAGCACGAGAACCCCGCGGAGACCTCACACCAGCCCTGTTGACCAGCGGAAATCAGAATGGCGGATCTTCATTGCGATGATCGCATCGCTCCTGATCCCGATCTGCCAGGTGCCGGCCCCATGCACTCCTTTCGGGCCGGCCGTCGCCCTACGCCCTCTCCACTTGATAACCGTCCGCATACCTGATCAGCACGTTCGTCGGGTCGATGGCGTCCGGGGCAGGCCCCTTGTACCGCAGGACGACGGGCCGTTCGGTGAGGACGACCGCGTCCTCCAGGGGCCACCACCCGTCGGCCCGGTTCAGGGCGTCCTGTTCGGCGTCCAGGGCCGGTGACGCGGGCAGCCCGGCGGCGGACAGCATGTACCGCCAGTGGATCAGGTCCCCCGCGGACGACGACCAGGAGTGCATTCCGCCGCCGAACTCCTCCCAGAGGTAGATCTCCTCGCGGCTCGGCGGAGGCGGCGGGGTGATGACGTCCATGATCACCTCGGGCTGCACGATGTGCGTCGGGATCGGACCGCGGAGGTTCGCGATCATGTTCCGGTAGCCCATCGATCCGAGACTGCTCAGCACCTTGTTCGGCTTCATCGAGTGTCTGAGTACGTTCTCCATCTCCTCGTTCAGTTCATAGGCGCCGGACTCCCCGCTCTCCCACGTCAGTCCGAGGAAGTCCCTCAGGGGTGCGCCGAGAGCCTTGACCAGCGCCGTCTGCGCGTCGACCCGGGCGTCCCCGAACGGCCCGGCCAGCCGCCGCCTCGCGTGCCCGCCTCCCCCCGAGGGGAGTTGCTCGCGGAGCCGCCGCTCGGCCTGCTCGGCGAACTCCGGCACCAGCTGTATCGGCGGCCCCACGGCGGCATTCGTGAACAGCGTCCCGTCGAGCCGGTCCTCGAAGCCGCGGCGCAACACCCAGGAGGCCAGCGCGCCGCCCAGCGGGGAGTCCATCCAGACGACGGTCTCCGGCGCGGGCAGCCCATGGGCCCGATACCGGGCAGCGACGGCGGCCTCGGCGGCCGGCCGATCACAACGCTCGGTGGACAGTCCGGCCCGCAACCATCGCTCGCATTCGGCGGCGACACGCTCCTTGACGGCAGCGGTCATCAGTTCCTCGTAGCCCATGGGCCCATCCCCCGTATCCGTCCACCAGCCGATTCCGGTGTCATTCCACCAAGGCGCGCTTCCGACACTTCAGAGGGGACGGGGAGACGGGGGACGGCCCCGCGTTCGCCGCCGCGACGGGAGCGGCGCCCTCTGCCGACGGCACCCGGCAATCGGCAGATGCGGACTTGTACGTTACGAGCGATCCGCGACCGGCTGACGAGAAGACACCATGACGCACCTCCCGAGACCCTCGACCGAACCGATACTCGATGCGCTGCCGGGCCTCGCTCCCTTTGTGCGCGAGGCCGTTGTGCTCCACCCGGAGCGGGGAGAGCCGACCGCACGGGACAGCTCGATCGGCGGCCCGCTGCTCTGGCCCTGTGACGAACCATGGCCTGCGTGCTCGCTGCCCGACGAGACGGACCCCGTAGGACCGCCTGGCTGGCAAACCGGAACGTGCGCAACCCCGACTCGGTCGCCGCCACCGCACTGCACGCCTCGCGGGCCCAGAACACCACACTGCCGGGCCAGGACATCGTCGCCGCCCTGGAGACCCGTCGGACGTCGTGGACCGCGGTCTTGGACGCGATCCGGCTGGAGCCCGGCGCCGACGTCTCGGCGGTCACCACCGCCCAGATCCGTGAGGTCGTCGACCGCCTCGTTGCGGCGAATCAGTGGCAGGTGGGCGATCCGGGCATCCTCATCGTGGTCGACGCCGGTTACGACGCTCCGCGGCTGGCTCATCTCCTGGCCGGCCTGCCGATCGAGATGCTGGGCCGGATGCGCTCGGACCGGGTGATGCGCCGACCGACCCCGCCCCGCGTCTACGACCCCCAGGGCGGCCGCCCAAGCACGGCACCGAGTTCGTCTTCGGCAAGCCCGACACCTGGGGCACCGAGCAGGCCGTCACGGTCGCCGACACCCGCCTCTATGGGAAGGCGACCGTGCGGGCCTGGGACCGGCTCCACCCCCGACTGACTCACCGCTCGGCCTGGATCGTCCACGGCGCCGAACTGCCCATCATCGAGGGCACGGTCATCCGCTTGCAGGTCGCGCACCCACCGTACTGCGTGTCAGACGATCACTGTGTCGGACAGCCGCCCACGACCAGCACGAGCACACCGAGACCCGATCACACCAGCCCCGTGACCAGCGACTTCAGGATGAACAACCCTCAATGTGGCCCTCGGTGAAGCCCTCCGCGTACTCAGACCAGGTGGACAACTCCGTTTCCTGGAACACATCCGCGCCGATACCTCCGGCCTCTTCCGAGTTCAGCGCCTGCTGGACGCCACCGTCTGGCCGCTCCTCGTCGGCGGGTGTCACACCGGCCGCGACACTCAAGAAGCCATCACACGGGCGGGATTCACCATTGAGCACCTCGACCGCTTCCTCTTCCCTGAAGCGCGGACTCCTGTCTCCTTCCACATATTGGGAACAGCGTCCCGAGACCCGAGGTCGAAGTAGGCGGCGGGATCAAGTTCGTTGTCTCGACCCCCAGCACAAGACCGCTCGCTAGAGTGGGCTTCGTCACGTGCCAGCCCGGAGAAAGCGACACGCTGAGCTGCGCGAATGCGACACAGGCCGAATCGGCAGCCCGGCTGTAAAGCGACACCACCTGCGGGGGACACGGTCTCTGCGGAAACAAACCTCCTGCGTGAACTCGACTTCAACTCCACGGCGTTCGGCCTCGTCATGGGGGCCGCCACCCTGGGCAGCTGCGCCGGAGCCCTGTTCGCCCCGCGCATGACCCGGTGGTTCGGGCCCGGTCCGATGATGCTCACCGCGCTGATCCTGACCCCGATCACCCAGCTCCCGCTGCTGATCGCGTCTGAGGGGCGCTCCTGGCAGATCGCGATAGGCGCCGCGCTCGCCGTCCAGCTGCTGTGCGCGGCGGCGGTCGGCACCACTCAGCGGTCCATCCGGCAGATGATCACCGCGCCCCGTCTACAGGGACGCATGCAGGCGGTCAGCACCTGGCTCACGGGAGGCTCGCGGCCCTTGGCCGCGCCCATCGCCGGAGCCATCGGCACCCTGCACGGGGTCCGCAGCGCCCTGGTCGCCGGCACCGTTCTTCTGCTCGTTCCGGTCGTCGTCCTGGCCCTCTCCCCGGTGCGCTCGCTGCGGGCCCTCCCGGTGACGGCAACCGACGCCGACGGCGGCAGCCCTAGACCGGCAGACGTCCCGGCGCCGCCCGCCGACGCACTCGCCCCTCAGAAGAAGGAAGGAGGCAGGCCGTGACGGAGACCGCCAACCGACTGCACGACGGGAACAGCGAGACCGACGACGTAGTGCGCCCGCGACCTTGGGACCATCCCCGCGCGTGCGGGGAGCAGTCGTCATGTCCGGGGCTAGGCGGCGGCCGGTAGGGACCATCCCCGCGCGCGCGGGGATGGTCCCTCGCTGCCGCCCTCGGCTCGGACCGCCTTCATCTGCTCCCCGCGCACGCGAGTATGGTCCCCTGCGCGAGCCTTACCGAGGGCTCGAACCTGCGCAGTGCGGATCGCACAGAGCGGTGTGCTCACCTCACAGTGGGCGTGGCACAACCAGCCCTTGAGTGCGGCCCTGCCCAGGACTCGAACCCGAGGCCAAGCCGCTCCAGCAAGTCATACGTCGCCGCCGCAAGGTGAGCCCGCCAGGCGACAACAGCGCCGGGAAACGCAGCAGCCTCGCCTCGCAAGTCGCCACGATTGCCAGCGCTCAATCGGGAGGCCCGCCCTTCTGTCCGTCCACCCGATCGCGGAGCACCTCGGCATCGTCGCTGCCACTCCGGCTCCCCCGTACGAGTGCGGTCAACTGCCTCGATCGTCTCGCGCCGACGCGCAGCTCTTTCCGCAGGGTCTCTGCCGACGCGGGACGGTGATGCAGCTCCCGATGCCGGGCATCAAGCATCCGAGCCCGCCCCAGCAACGGATCCTCGCCCCGCTGCCGTCGCTTGCCCTTCGCACGTCTGCTGCCGTCTCCCTCCTGGGCCACCGTGTCATCCAGCCGGTCAACCGGCCGGTGCACCAGAAGCTCCACCGACAGCAGCAACGCGACCGGAGGCCACCCGGCGACGAGCACCGGCTTCCACTCCAGGGCGGGTGCCGCCGCGATGTTCGCAGCCAGAGAGACCGCGATCCCCAGCAGAAACGCCGACCACACGGCACCGCGCGCCCGGCGTGTGCCTGCCCCCGAGGGCTTCAGCAGACCGACCGTGGCCAGCAGCAGGAGCCCGTCCACGGACAGCGGCCACAACGAAGCACTGACCTCATCCGCCCCACCCTGCAGCGCGAACTCACGCTGGTGAACATACGAGGCATACGCGGCGACCCCGGCCACGACCAGAGCGCACAGAGACCGAATCCATGCGTCCAGGTTGGAGCCCCGGCCCTCGGCGGACCCCTGCATGCAGTCGGTGACATCGCTCATCGAACCCACCGCCCGGCACCGTGCCCCAGTGCACAACGCGTGCACACTTGCGCGGGAACTCCCGGGAACTCGCAGGTAGAAGCGGGATGCACCCTGACACGACGAAGGGCCCCGACCAGGCCATAAGACCAGGTCAGAACCCTGTCGGCAGACGAGTCGGGCTGTACGCCGGGTTCACCGCGCTCGACGCGGTCGGCCCGTACGAAGTGCTGAACCGGCTGCCGGGGGTGACGGTGACGACCGTAGCCGAGAGGGCCGGGCGGATACGCACCGACACCGGCGAGCTGGCCATGGTGGCGGAACGGTCCCTCGACAGCGTGACCAAGGCGGAGGTCCTGCTGGTGCCCGGTGGGGGCGAGCGCGGCACCACGACGACGACAGCCAACCGCGTCGTCCTCGACTGGATACGGCACATCCACCAGCGGTCGGTGTGGACCACCTCGGTGTGCACGGGGGCCCCTCGCAGTGCCCATCGGCATCGGTGCCGACGTACTCGTCCTCGGGGGCGGCGCGTGGTGGTTCAAGAGCCGACGCAGTGCCGGGTCCGCCTGACGCCGTGACGGCCCGTCGGCCACTGCTCCACGGAAGGGGCAGGCGCCGGGCTCCCGGCTGCGCGCACTGACGGTCATGCCGCCGACAGCGAGGAACTCGTCGCCGGGCTCCCAGAGGGCACCGAACGCCACTGGGCAGCACCGAAGATCCGGCAGGTCGTTGCCGCTCAGGTCCACGATCAGCACCGTCGGCATCAGCTTCGCCTGGCGCTTCTTCCGCTTCTCCCGGAGCACACCGGCGGCAACATCATGTGCCATCGCGATCACGTGAGGGCTGTTGTACGGCGCCGACATGCTTGTGCAGCCACGGTCGCGGCTGACCTGAATCGAAAGCCACGAAGAGGGAATACCGTCGTCGGGCAGTGCCGGGGACGCCTCCAGCCCCCAGGCCTAAACGAGACCGCCCTCACCCAGCACCGACCGGATGCCGACATCAACTACCGGCTACTGCAACCCTTGGCTGTGCGACCTGCGAGGAATCCCTCCAAACGGGTGGCGCTGGTCATCGGTGGCGCGGTGATCCGCTCCTGCTTGATCCCGTCATGGTCGAACAGTCGTCAGGGGTCCGGCGTATCCGCTGCGGGGCGCACGCGCATGTCTGGATCATGAAGGGTGTGGAGGACTGGTCCGACTGCTTCGACCCCGACGAACTGCGCATCCGCCTCGACGTGGTGCTGGAGGAGAACGCGGAGCTACGCGAGGAATCGCCCGACTGCGGGCCGGCGACGCACGCCTGCGCAGTCTTGTGGACCCGGGCGTCCACACCGGCGCTTCCACGAGGCCGTCCGTGCCCGAGCCCGTCCCGGTGTTGCCCGTCTGCAGGGCAGGCGGGCTGGCGCATGCGGATGCCTCCTCCATCGCCGAGTTCGGGAAGAGTTCGGCTGCTGGGACGAGCAGACTCGGGGGACGCTTCCTCTTCTGGCCCTGCCGTTGTTCAGCGGCCCCGGGGAACGGTGTGAACTGGCCCCTGGGATGCGGTTGTTGTCGCGGCCGGGCCTCGGCATGATGGATGCCGCATGCCGCGAATCGCCGCTGCCCATCGCCTCTCCGCGACGGACACCCTGCCGGGATCCATATCGCGATATAGCGTTAGTCTGCTACTCGCGCCGCTGCCTGCGTTGCGCGGAGACGTTCGACAGGACCAGGACGGAAGCATGTCGGGAGAGATTTCGCCCACCGGGAAGCGCTCCAGCTCCGGCTCGTCGCCCGAGCTGCGAGCCTCTCATGCGGACCGGGACCGGGTGGTGGATGTGCTGCGTATCGCGGCGGGGGACGGCCTGCTGACCGCGGACGAGTTGGACGAGCGCCTGGAAGCTGCCCTGTCGGCGCGGACTCTGAGCGAACTGGCCGCGCTCACGGCTGACCTGCCGCCCGTATCGGCTACGGTCGGCGGGACTGGAGCAGAGGTCAAGGACGTAGTTCGGATCGAACAGGCCTTCAGCGGCGCGGTCGAGCGCGTGGGGCGCTGGGTGGTACCGCGGAGGCTGGAGCTCATGGTGACGTTCTGCCAGGTGACGCTTGACTTCACTGACGCAGTGATCACGCATGACACCTTGCGGATCGACGTGGCCATGACGGGGAAGGCTCTGACGCTGGTCACGAGGCCGGGCATCGTGGTCGATACTGATGGCCTGCAGCTGATACACAGCAGGATCAAGCACCGTCAGACTCCGACGAATCCCGACACGCCGGTCACTCTGCGCGTGGAGCTGGTCGGTCAGAAGGCCCACGGCCGCGTGGTGGTACGGCCCCCGCGTCGGACGGTCGGGCAGTGGCTGCTGCGCAGGCCCACGTCCCTTTCCGCAGGCGCTTGACTCCACCATTGCGACCTGTCGGCGGGGCGGTCGCTGAGGTCACCTGAACTGGGCGACGCTCGGTAATTGCGGGTGCGGCAGCTGCCGAAGTAAGCCTGGTCAGCTCGACTGCCTGCCCTGGTTGGCGTTGCCGCGGGCGAGCCTGCAGGACTCGGTTCCAGCGAGCCGACGGTGGATGCCACACTTCCGCGACAAGGCACCGCGACAAGGCCCGGATCGGCATCTGCTGTTGCCAACTCACTCCATGGCGCCGAGTGGCGCCACTCAGCGTCATCCGGCGCCACTCGACGCTATCCCGCCCTCGAACGTGGGCATGAGCACGCATGGCGCCACAATGACTCGGGGCTTCCCTTCCTGTTTTCGCAGTTCAGACGGCCACTCTCGACCTCGCCCCTCATAAGGCGTCATCCACGCTTGCGAATGGCGCCACGATGGTGCCATGATGGCGTTATGGACCTCACCCCGTATGTCGACACCCTCCGCCGCGAACTCGCGGTGGCCGCCGAAGCCGGTGGCGACGAAGCCCGCGAGCTGGCCGAGAGGCTCACCGCCCCCCTGGAGTCGGCGACCCGGCTGACCCTGCTCAACGTGCTCTCCGCCGCAATGGACGAGATCACCCGCGAACTCGCCCCCGGCTCGGTCGACGTACGGCTGCGCGGGCTCGACCCCGACTTCGTGGTGACACCGCCGCCCACCTACGGCGGCGCCCCCGCGGAGCCGGCTGCGCCCGTCGAACCGCTCAATACCCCGGTCCCGGCCGACGGCGACGAGGGCGGCACCGCCCGCGTCAACCTGCGCCTGCCGGCCCACCTCAAGGCGCGCGCCGAGGAGGCCGCGGTCCGCGAGGGACTGTCGGTCAACGCGTGGCTGGTGCGCACCGTGTCGGCCGCGGTCGACGGCAGCACCCGGCCGCGTGCGACGGAGAAGGCCCAGACCGTCGGACGGAGCATCACGGGCTGGGTGCGCTAGCCGCGCCCCCGCCCGCACCCCCAAAAAAACCAGCACTGCACCCACACCACGTCCCACCAGCGGGGACGACCTGAAGACTCAAGAGGACGGGACAGCCATGCCTTCTTTCGACACTCCCGAACCGATTTCGGTCACCGCCTACGTGTACGCCGGTTCCATCCAGTTCACCGCGGGCGACCGCCTCGACACCGTCGTCGAGGTGCGGCCCCGCGACCCGAAGAAGGACCTGGACGTACGGACGGCCGACCAGACCGAGGTCGCCTACGCGAGTGGCGTCCTGACCGTCACCACGCCCAAGGCCAATCTGCTCGGGCGTGGCGGCACCGTCGACGTGACGGTGGAACTGCCCACGGGCTCGAACATCGACGTGTCCGGCGCCGGGGCCAGGGTGCTCGGCGAGGGCCGGCTCGGCGAGGTCCGTGTGAAGACCTCGGCCGGCGACGTCCGCCTCGAAGCCACCGGCCCGCTGCAACTGAAGGTGTCGCACGGTTCGACCATCGTCGACCGGGTCGAGGGCCTGGCCGAGATCACCAGCAGCACCGGCGACGTGCGCGTCGGCCTCGTCGACGGCCCTGCCGTCCTGAAGAACTCGCACGGTGCCACGACCGTCGGCGCCGTGACCGGCGAGCTGCGGGTGAACGGCGCCAACGGTGCCATCGACATCGCACGCGCCGAGGCGTCGGTCACCGGCACCACCACCAACGGCCTCCTGCGCGTCGCCGAAGTCGCCCGCGGCACCGTCCAGTTGGAGGCCTCCAACGGCTCCATCGAGGTCGGTATCCGCGAGGGCACCGCCGCCTGGCTCGACGTCAGCTCCAACCGCGGGCAGGTACGCAACGCGCTCGCCACGTCCGAGGCCCCGGAGCAGACCGAGGACACCGTCAAGGTCCGCGCACGGACCAACTGGGGCAACATCGACGTCCTCCGCGCCAAAATCTGAGCACCGGCCCCGCAACTCGCTCCCTCACCCCAGTCACTTCACCCTTCGAACGGGAGGGCTCCATGCCTTCATCTGTCATGCCCACGACCAGGCAGGGAGATGGTCAGCTGTCCCCGGCCGCCGTCTCCGCCGTCGGTCTGCACAAGTCGTACGGCGACAAAACCGTTCTCGACGGCATCGATCTGCGCATCCCGGCCGGGTCCGTGTTCGCGCTGCTCGGGCCGAATGGCGCCGGCAAGACCACGGCCGTCAAGATCCTCTCCACCCTCATCAGCGCCGACACCGGCGACCTCCACGTCGGCGGCCACAACCTCGCCACGGACCCCCAGGCGGTCCGCGCCGCGATCGGCGTCACCGGGCAGTTCTCCGCCGTCGACGGCCTGATCACCGGCGAGGAGAACATGCTCCTCATGGCAGACCTGCACCACCTGTCCAAGCCCGAGGGGCGCCGCACCGCGGCCGAACTCCTTGAGCGTTTCGACCTGGTGGAGGCCGCGAAGAAGCCCGCCTCCACCTACTCCGGCGGCATGAAGCGCCGCCTCGACCTCGCCATGACCCTGGTCGGCGATCCGCGGATCATCTTCCTCGACGAGCCGACCACCGGACTCGACCCGCGTTCCCGGCACAACATGTGGCAGATCATCCGCGACCTCGTCACGGGCGGCGTCACCGTCTTCCTCACCACCCAGTACCTGGAGGAGGCCGACGAGCTCGCCGACCGCATCGCGGTGCTCAACGACGGCAAGATCGCCGCCGAGGGGAGCGCCGAGGAGCTGAAGCGACTCATCCCGGGCGGGCACGTACGGCTCCGCTTCTCCGACCCGTCCGCGTACCAGTCCGCCGCCTCCGCGCTGCGCGAGGTCACCAGGGACGACGAGGCGCTCGCGCTGCAGATCCCCAGCGGCGGCAGCCAGCGCGAGCTGCGCTCCATCCTCGACTGGCTGGACTCCGCCGGCATCGAGGCCGACGAGCTGACCGTACATACCCCCGACCTCGACGACGTGTTCTTCGCCCTCACCGGCACCGGCACCGGCACCGTCCCCACCCAGCCGAACCAGCCCCAGGAGACCGTCCGATGAGCGCCCTCTCCCTCGCCGTCCGGGACTCGAACACGATGCTGCGCCGCAACCTCCTGCACGCGCGGCGCTACCCGTCCCTCACCCTGAACCTGCTGCTCACGCCAGTCGTCCTGCTGCTGCTCTTCGTCTACGTCTTCGGCGACGTGATGAGCGCCGGCATCGGTGGCGGCGGTGCGGACCGCTCCGAGTACATGGCCTACCTCGTCCCGGGCATCCTGATGATGACTATCGGCGGCACCGTGGTCGGGACCGCAGTGTCCGTTTCCATGGACATGAGCGAGGGCATCATCGCCCGCTTCCGTACACTGGCGATCCACCGCGGCTCGGTGCTCATCGGGCACGTCATCGGCAGCGTGCTGCAGTCGGTCATGAGCGTGGTCCTCGTCGGCGCTGTCGCGGTGGCCATCGGCTTCCGGTCCACCAACGCCACGGCCCTGGAGTGGCTGGCGGCGTTCGGACTGCTCACACTGGTCGCCCTGGCGCTCACCTGGATCGCCATCGGGATGGGCTTGGTCAGCCCGAACGCCGAGGCGGCCAGCAACAACGCGCTGCCGCTGGTCTTCCTCCCGTTCATCTCGAGCGCCTTCGTCCCGATCGACGCGATGCCGGGCTGGTTCCAGCCGTTCGCCGAGTACCAGCCGTTCACGCCGGCCATCGAGACCCTGCGCGGCCTGCTGCTCGGCACCGAGATCGGCCACAACGGGTGGCTGGCCACTGTCTGGTGCCTCGGTCTCGCGGTAATCGGCTACTACTGGTCGAAGGCGGTCTTCAACCGCGACCCGAAGTAGCCGAGACAACCGCGCGGGCCGCCTCCCGCAACTTGTCCCGCCCGAGGGCGGCGTACTCCGACACCTCGTCGGCGTACGCCGCCCCGTCCGCGTCATCGGCCGCGTCCTCGGGCGCCCGCCGGGCCCGGGCCGCCGATATCGTCAGCTGGAAATCGCGCCCCCACCCGCAGCCGTTCGGCCGGCGGGATCATCCGTACGGCGGCGGCGTCGCCGTACGCCGGCACACCAGCTTGGCGATGCGCCCGTACTCGGCGAACACCTGCCCCAGCGGCGTCAGGTGCCCCTCACGGCCGAACATCCGCATCAGGTCGTAGGCGCGGACTTGGTTGGTGACCAGGGAGCCGACCACCCGCAGCATGCTGGAGTGCCGGTCGGCCTCCGCCGACGGGGTGGAGCGCTCTCCCACCGACCACACGTGAAATCCGGGCCATAGGCCATCCCCGCTTCCACTCAGGCACGATGGCCCTGAGGGGACTCCAACGCCGTACTGGCCTGTACTGGCGGGATGCTGACGTCGCTAGGAGGTGGCGGTCGCCGGAAGGCCGGAGGGGAGCGGTCGGCGGTCGGACGCGGCCGGGACGGTGAGGACCATGGTGAGGCCGCCGCCGGGGGTGTCCTCGGCGTTGAGGGTGCCGCCCATAGCCTCGGCGAAGCCGCGGGCGACCGCGAGACCGAGGCCCACGCCGGCGCCGCGCGGGGCGTCGCCGTAGCGTTGGAACGGCTCGAAGATACGGTCCTTGGCCTCGTCCGGGACGCCCGGACCGCGGTCCACCACCCGCACCTCCACCCGGTCGGCCATGGCGCTGGCAGCCACCAGGACACGCTCGCCGGCGGGGCTGTATTTGACCGCGTTCTCGACCAGGTTGGCCACCGACCGTTCCAGCAGGCCCGGGTCGACGGCGACCATCGGCAAGGTCTCCGGGATGTCCAGCTCCACGCTGTCCTGGGGTACGCCGCCCAGAGCCATGGGCACCACCTCGTCGACATCGATCTCGCGGATCAGCGGGGCGACGGTGCCGGTCTGGAGCCGGGACATGTCGAGCAGGTTGCCCACCAGGTGGTCAAGGCGGTCGGCGCCCTCCTCGATGGCCTCCAGGAGTTCGGCCTGGTCCTCCTCGGACCAGGCCACGTCGTCCGAACGCAGGGAGGAGACAGCGGCTTTGATCCCGGCGAGCGGGGTGCGCAGGTCGTGGCTGACGGCGGCGAGCAGGGCGGTGCGGATGCGGTTGCCCTCGGCGAGTTCCTTGGCCTGGTCGGCCTCGGACTGCAGGCGCTGGCGGTCCAGGACCACGGCGGCCTGGGCGGCGAACGCGGCGAGGATCCGGCGGTCTGAGGCGGGCAGCACCCGGCCGGACAGCGCGAGGGCCATATGGTCGCCGACCGGCATGTCTACGTCCGCGTCCTCGGGGTACTGGCAGGGCTGTGGGCCCACGCTGCCCGCGCAGGTCCACGGGGCCACGTCGCTTTCCCGCTCCAGCAGGGCGACCGACTCCATGCCGAAGGTCTCCCGCATCCGCTCCAAAAGGGCCTCCAGGCTGGTCTCGCCGCGCAGCACGCTGCCCGCCAGGAAGGAGAGAATCTCCGACTCGGCGCGCAGCCGTGCCGCCTGATGCGTACGACGGGCGGCCAGGTCCACCACCGAGGCCACCGACACCGCCACGGCGAAGAAGACCACCAGGGCGACGATGTTCTTGGGATCGGCGATGGTGAGGCGATGCAGGGGCGGGGTGAAGTAGTAGTTCAGCAGCAACGACCCGAAGGCCGCCGAGGCCAGCGCCGGGAGCAGGCCACCGAGCAGGGCCGCCGCCACGGTCAGCGTCAGGAACAGCAGCATGTCGTTGGCGAGACCGAGCTCGGCGTCGACGTTGGTCAGCAGCAGCGTGAGCAGCGTCGGGCCGACCACACCGGCCAGCCAGCCCCAGATGATCCGCGCACGGCCGAGCCGCGCACCTCGCGCAACCGGCAGCCCGCGGCCCTTGCCGGCCTCGTCGTGGGTGATCAGGTGGACGTCGAGGTCGGGGCCCGACTCCCGGGCAACCGTGGCGCCAACACCGGGCCCGAAGACGTACTGCCATCCCCTGCGCCGCGAGACGCCGAGGACTATCTGGGTAGCGTTGACCCCCCGCGCGAAGTCCAGCAGAGCCGACGAGACGTCGTCGCCGATGACGTGATGGAAGGTGCCGCCCAAGTCCTCCACCAGGGTGCGCTGGACGGCCAGCTCCTTGGGCGAGGCGTTGGTCAGTCCGTCGCTGCGGGCGATGTAGACGCACAGCACCTCGCCACCCGCACCCTTCTCGGCGAGCCGGGCGGCACGGCGGATCAGCGTGCGGCCCTCAGGGCCACCGGTCAGACCGACCACGATCCGCTCACGCGAGCCCCAGATCTTCGACACCCGGTGTTCACTGCGGTACTCGGTCAGATACGCGTCGACCCGGTCGGCCACCCAGAGCAGCGCCAGCTCCCGCAGCGCGGTCAGATTGCCCGGGCGGAAGTAGTTGGACAGGGCCGCGTCGACCTTGTCGGCCTTGTAGATGTTGCCGTGCGCCATGCGGCGGCGCAGCGCCTGCGGCGACATGTCTACCAGCTCGATCTGCTCCGCCCGCCGGACGACCTCGTCGGGGACGGTCTCCTGCTGCCGCACCCCGGTTATCGACTCGACGGTGTCCCCCAGCGACTCCAGATGCTGGATGTTGACCGTCGAGATCACGTCGATCCCGGCCGCGAGCAGCTCCTCGACGTCCTGCCAGCGCTTGGCGTTGCGGGAGCCGGGGATGTTGGTGTGAGCTAGTTCGTCGACGAGAGCCACCTGGGGGCGCCGGGCCAGGACCGCGTCGACATCCATCTCGGAGAAGACGCTCCCCCGGTACTCCAGCTCCTTGCGGGGGACCCGCTCCAGGCCGTGCAGCATGACCTCGGTGCGGGGCCGGTTGTGGTGCTCCAGGAAGGCGACCACACAGTCGGTGCCCCGCTCGACACGGCGGTGCGCCTCGGACAGCATCGCGTACGTCTTGCCGACGCCCGGTGCCGCGCCGAGGTATATCCGAAACTTGCCGCGTCCCATGGTCTCGTCTCTACGTCGTAGTAGGTATGCGGTCATAACGGCGAGAGCGGGTCAGCTCTCGAAGCGGTAGCCCATCCCCGGTTCGGTGATCAGGTAGCGGGGGTGGGCCGGGTCCGCCTCCAGCTTGCGCCTCAACTGGGCCATGTACACACGCAGATAGTTGGTCTTGTTGCTCTGGGAAGCACCCCACACCTCCTGCAGCAGGTGCTTCTGCGTGATGAGCCGGCCGGGGTGGCAGACCAGGATTTCCAGCAGATGCCACTCGGTGGGGGTGAGGCGCACATCGCGTCCGGCACGGATGGCCTTCTTGGCCAGCAGATCGATGGTGAAGTCCTCCGTGGTGACCAGCGTCGTCTCGGGAGTGAGCGGCACGGTCTCGGTGCGTCGGACCGCCGCGCGCATCCGGGCCAGGAGTTCGTCCATGCTGAACGGCTTGGTGATGTAGTCGTCGGCGCCCGCGTCGAGCGCGGCGACCTTCTCGTCGGAGGCCCGGCGGGCGGACAGCACCAGGATCGGGACCTTGGTCCAGCCGCGCAGGGCCTTGATGACGTCCGTGCCGTCCATGTCCGGCAGCCCCAGATCGAGGAGGACCACATCGGGCTGGCGGGCGGCGGCGAGCCGGAGCGCGGTGGCGCCGTCGGAGGCCGCGTCGACGCCGTACTGCCGTGCCTGCATGTTGATCACGAGCGCCCGTACGAGCTGGGGGTCGTCCTCTACGACCAGTACCCGGGTCATCGGTGTGCGCCTTTCCTGTTGCACGGAGAGCCAGAGGATGCGGAATCCATGTCATGGCCGCGGGAGTTGACGGATCGGGAATGCCTCCGGGCCCGCCAACTCCCGCGGGGTGCGCGTAAGGCCATCAGCTCTTCGCCACGAGTTCCTTGAGTGCGATGTTGAGTTCGAGGACGTTGACGGTGGGCTCGCCGATGAAGCCGAGGACGCGGCCGTCCGTGTGCTCGTCGACGAGTTTCTGGACCTGGGCGGCGGGCAGGCCGTTCTTCTCGGCGATCCGGTGGACCTGGATGTCGGCGTAGTCCGGGGAGATGTCCGGGTCCAGGCCGGAGGCCGAGGAGGTGACCGCGTCGGCGGGTACGTCGGACGCCTTGACCTTGTAGTCCGGGGTCGAGTTGTCCTTGATGACCGCCGCCTTGGCGTCCTTGACCCACTTGATCAGGTCGGCGTTGTCACCGGAACGGTTCGTGGCGCCGGACAGGATCAGCTTGTACTGGGTGTTGACGCTGTTGGTGCCCAGACCGTTCTGCGGGCGCCCCTGGAACCACTTCAGGTCGGGCTCCGGGGTTTCCTGGCCCTTCTTCAGCGGCAGGTTGTACGCCTGCCCGATGAGCGAGGAGCCGACGACCCTGCCGTCCGCTTCGATCTCCGAGCCGTTCGCCTTGCCGGGGAAGATCCCCTGGGCGACGCCGGTGATGGCCAGCGGGTAGAGGACGCCCGTCACCACGGTCAGCACGAGCAGGGCGCGTAGCCCTGCCCAGAGCAACCGGGCAGTGTTCGTAACCGAGTTGTTCATGGCGGTCAGCCGATCCCGGGGATGAGGGAGATGAGCAGGTCGATGATCTTGATGCCGATGAAGGGGGCGATCAGCCCGCCCAGGCCGTAGATCCCGAGGTTGCGGCGGAGCATCTTGTCCGCGCTGACGGGGCGGTACTGGACGCCCCGCAGGGCCAGTGGGACGAGCGCGATGATGATCAGCGCGTTGAAGATGACCGCGGACAGGATCGCGGAGTCGGGCGAGGACAGGTTCATGATGTTGAGCTTGTTCAGGCCCGGGTAGACCGCCGCGAACAGTGCCGGGATGATCGCGAAGTATTTGGCGACGTCGTTGGCGATCGAGAAGGTCGTCAACGCGCCCCGGGTGATGAGGAGTTGCTTGCCGATCTCGACGATCTCGATGAGCTTGGTCGGGTTGGAGTCGAGGTCGACCATGTTGCCGGCCTCCTTGGCGGCCGACGTTCCCGTGTTCATCGCCACCCCGACGTCGGCCTGCGCGAGGGCCGGTGCGTCGTTCGTGCCGTCGCCGGTCATGGCGACGAGCTTGCCGCCCGCCTGCTCCCGCTTGATGAGGGCCATCTTGTCCTCGGGGGTGGCCTCGGCGAGGAAGTCGTCGACGCCGGCCTCGTCCGCGATCGCCTTGGCGGTCAGCGGGTTGTCGCCCGTGATCATGACGGTCTTGATGCCCATGCGGCGCAGTTCGTCGAACCGCTCACGCATGCCTTCCTTGACGACGTCCTTGAGGTGGATCACGCCCAACACCCGGGCGCCGTCGGCGTCTTCGACGCCCACCAGCAGCGGGGTGCCGCCCGCCTCCGAGATCCGGTTGGCGAGGATATCGGCGTCCTCGGCGACCGTGCCGCCCTGCTCCTTCACCCAGGTGATGACCGAACCGGCCGCGCCCTTGCGGATCTTGCGCCCGTCGACGTCCACGCCCGACATCCGGGTCTGCGCGGTGAAGACGATCCACTCGGCATGCGACAGCTCGCCCTGGTGACGCTCACGCAGCCCGTACGTCTCCTTCGCCAGGACGACGATGGAGCGGCCTTCGGGCGTCTCGTCGGCCAGCGACGACAGTTGCGCGGCATCCGCCAGCTCGGCCTCGGTGGTGCCACGTACCGGCACGAACTCGGCGGCCTGCCGGTTGCCGAGCGTGATGGTGCCGGTCTTGTCGAGCAGCAGCGTCGACACATCGCCGGCGGCCTCGACCGCCCTGCCGGACATGGCCAGGACGTTGCGCTGCACCAGCCGGTCCATACCCGCGATACCGATCGCGGACAGCAGCGCGCCGATCGTGGTCGGGATCAGGCAGACCAGGAGGGCCACCAGCACGACCATGGTCAGGTGCGTGCCCGCGTAGTTGGCGAACGGCGGCAGCGTGGCCACCGCGAGCAGGAAGATGATCGTGAGCGAGGCGAGCAGGATGTTCAGCGCGATCTCGTTCGGTGTCTTCTGGCGTGCGGCGCCCTCGACCAGGTTGATCATCCGGTCGATGAAGGTCTCGCCCGGCTTCGTCGTGATCTTGATGACGATGCGGTCGGAGAGGACCTTCGTGCCGCCGGTAACCGCGGACCGGTCACCCCCGGACTCGCGGATGACCGGCGCCGACTCACCGGTGATCGCCGACTCGTCCACGGACGCGACGCCCTCGACGACGTCACCATCGCCGGGGATGATGTCACCCGCCTCGCAGACGACCAGGTCGCCGATGGTCAGCTCGGTGCCCGGCACCTGCTCCTCCACAGAACCACTGAGCCGGCGGGCGACCGTGTCGGTCTTGGCCTTGCGCAAGGTGTCCGCCTGGGCCTTGCCGCGCCCCTCGGCCACCGCCTCCGCCAGGTTGGCGAATATCACGGTGAGCCAGAGCCAGGCGCTGATCGCCCAGCCGAACCAGTCGCCCGGGTCCTTGAAGGAGAACACCGTCGTCAGCACGGACCCGACCAGCACGACGAACATGACGGGTGACTTGACCATCACCCGCGGGTCGGTCTTGCACAGAGCGTCCGGCAGCGACCTCAGCAGCTGCTTGGGGTCGAAGAGGCCCGCTCCGACGCGGCCTTCGCCGGTCTTGTGGCCGGTCGGTGCGTCCTGGTGGGGAGCGAGTGTCGGAGTCGGGGTGGACATCGAGTCCTCTTGATTCGTTACGTCGGTGGTCATGACGCCAGCCCCTCGGCCAGCGGCCCCAGCGCCAGCGCCGGGAAGTAGGTCAGACCGGTGATGATCAGGATCGCGCCCACCAACAACCCGGTGAACAGCGGCTTCTCGGTGCGCAGCGTGCCCGCGGTGGCCGGCACCGGCTGCTGCTCGG
>NZ_JBQQCG010000121.1:0-28813 GCF_052245575.1 Streptomyces sp. 2A115
GACCCCGGGCGCCCTCCCTCCCCACCGCCCCCTCGGCCGACCCGTGGAAGCACGACACTGACCAAGAAGCGGGCGGCCCCCACGTTCACCTCAGAGCACGCGGCACGGTCCGGCAGGGTCACCGCGTCGCGCCTGAGTAGCGTTCATACGAGAGCACGGCTCGTGGGCAGTGGGCAGTGGATCACGGGGAGCTCCCGGTTTCCGGGCCCCCTCCGGACGTCTCGCTCGGAGTCTTCGGTTGGATCAGGACCATCGGGTCGTTCCCTTTCAGCTGTTGCCAGATGCTCACCAGCGCCACCAGCTGGGCCACGAAGAACGCCAACTGCACCGAGGCTGTGCGCAGTTGGTACACAGACAGCAGCAGCGCCGCTTTCGTCGGCCAGTAGTGCCCCTCCTGACGGAACGTGTCGATGTCCATGGCGACCCCGGTCAGGGTGAGGATGAGCAGGGTCAGTGCCGCGTCCAGCGCCCAATTGCCGAAGAACTGGTCGAAAGCCTTGGTGAGGACCCAGTGCCCGGCCACCGGAGCGGCGTATACGAGGGAGAGGCCCAGCGCCTTCGTGGGCCCGCGCCGACCGGGCAGCACGCGCCACAGCGCGCCCAGGACGAAGCCCGCACCCGCCCAGCCTGCCTGTGAACCGATCACCTGCGTCAGAAGGTCGGCGAAGCCGAACCGCTCGTTGAAGTTGTCTCCCCACAAGGGCCCTCGGATCTGCTCCACCCAGAGACCGACAGCGGTGGCAGGCAGGGCGATCAGTGCCGAAAAGAACGCGGCGCGGCAGGCATTGTGCCACCAGGTAGCGCGTGGTCCCCACGCCAGTGCCAGTTCCACGGAGTCCACCGAGTCCGGCAGCGGTGCGCCGGTATACGGGACTGTGGCGCCGGGGGGAGTCCAGCGGTGCAAGTCATCGAGTTTCTGCTCCAATTGGGCTCGCTCAATGCCGTCCTGCTGCCCCTGCTCCAGACGGCGTAGTTGCGCATGCAGATCCCGGTACGTGCGCGCCGACTCGATCAGCCAGCCGCGGTCGGAGTCCTCGATCACCGAGTGCAGGGGCATCCCCGGAATGAGATCGCGCGCCAGCACCGAGCGCGGCTTCCCGAGGGCGAGGAGGAGATAGAGGGCGAGCAGGATGGACGGCACGGACACCAGCCACATTGCGAAGCCCGCGACCCAGCCGGGAGTCGGCACGATCCCCGCCACGTAGAACACGTTGATGACCAGGAGTTCCGTCGGCCCAGGATTGACGGGCGAAGCGCCGGGGGCCTCGGCGCGGGCCCGGAGAACGGCGACGAGCGCACCGATCAGGCTCAGCCACCAGATCCAGTAGTGGAACCAGTCGGGCAGGTCGGAGGGCAACCACGCCAAGTTGTTGTAGAGCTCCGCTATGTGCCAGCGGACGTACTCGTCGTCGCTGTCACCGATACTCAGCCAACTTTGCTGCTTCCACAGGTTCTGCGAGGCCCAGATGCTCATGGCCGTGAGGACGACCGCGACGGCGGCGCACACGGCGAGCACCCAGTGGGGGAAGTCACCTCGGGGCGCCGTTCCGAGAGCCTGGACGTCAACCGCCCGGCGCAGCCGTGTCAGGGACGCGGTGACACCCACCATCCAGACGAAGATCAGGCAACCGCACGCCAGCCCGAACCAGAGGAAACCCCATGTCTGTGTGAAGCGCTCGATGTCGGCGACGTTCTCCGTGGAAAGCCAGTGGTCGGCGGGCAGCCCGAACCATCCGGGTGCGCTCGCCACGACTCCGATGTACGCGGCGGCGAGCGACGCGGCTGCCCCGGCTGCCCGGCGGGGTCTGCCGAACAGGATCAGGCAGCCTCCGGCGAGCGTCGAGATCACCAGGTGGACGGCGACCCTGTGGTCCGGCCACCACATGAACACCTCGTGGTCGCCGAGGAAGCGGGGTGCTTGGTCATCCACCTCGAAGGCGAGCACTGCGGCGAACATGAGACAGGCCCACAGGAACAGATTCCGCCGGGTGGCCTCCTCCTCGGGGGTCGGCGACGACGACACCGGCTTGTCGCGCAGCCTTCTCACCAGGAAGAGAAGCACGGGGAAGAGCAAGAGGTCGTACGACAGCAAGGTCAGCGATCCCACGAGGTACCAGGGGCGCTCGCTCGCCAGGGCAGCCTGTGCCTTGGTCGCCGGTGGCTGGATCTGGATCCGCACGTCGGGCGGCTTGGCGTCCTTCTCCTGGGTCCAGGTCAGTTGGGTGTTGACCGGGCCCTTGGTCGGGGTGGGGGACACGCTGCGTGCCGCGCGTCCGCCCAGATCGACCGTGATCTCCTGCCACCAGGCCTTGTCCAAGGCAGGCGGACGCGCCAGGTGAAGCGTCCAGAGCCGCTTGCCGACGGTGATGCGCCACGGCCCGAAGTCCCGGTCCCGCACGGCGTCCACGTACGTGACGGCACGGTGCTCCACCGTGATCGACTTCTTCTGGATCGTCACCTTGGGCGGCCACGGGCGCCATTCCGTGTCCCGGTACGGATACGGGTCGTCGGGGTGGCGCAGTACGCACCGCATGGCCGCCCGGTACCGCTCGGTGTCTCCGTTGAGTAGCAGGTCCGGTGCAAGTCTCCAGGACTTGGGCACCTCCACGACGAGCCGGGTATCAGCCTTCGTATAGTCCTCGCCGTCGTGCTTGATCGACACCGAGGTCGTCGCCTTCGCGCTCTTCAACTGCTTCGATGCACAGTCCTCATACTGTGCCCAGGCGGTTCCCTCCAGTCCGAGCCCCGACAGGGCTAAGGACACCGCCAGGCACACCAGCAGAAGAACTCTTCGCAGCCCCCGCCCCAACAGGCTCCCCCTCGGCTTTGATGCACGCCCGCCTGACCTGCGCCCCCAGGCCCCGCATGTACCGGAGACACATACCCCCTCCACCCCGGTATGAAGACCTGATCAGCCGCGCACCGGGAAGTACTGCCGAGGCGTAACTCCCACAACCCGTCGGAACGCCGCCACGAAGGAACTGGCGGAGGCGTAACCGACCCTCCGGGCCACTGCCTCCGTCGTCAGGCCCTCGGCGAGCAGTGGCATCGCGGCTCGCATGCGCAGCTGCTCCCGCCACTGTCCGAAGGCCAGCCCCGTCTCGGCGACGAACAGGCGGGCCAGCGTGCGGGCGCTGGCGCCTACTTCGGTGCCCCACTCCGCCAACGGCCGTCCGTCCGCCGGGTGTTCGGCGAGCGCGCGAGCAACCGTCCGCGTACGCGGATCCCGGGGCTCGGTCACGGACACGCTCGTCACCGGTACTGGATGCAGGGCATCGAGGAGTACGGCTTCGGCGCGGGACCGGGCGTCCGGGGCGAGGTCGGTGCGTACGAGGTGGTCGATGAGAGCCCGGAGCAGGGGGCCCACGGACACGACCGTCGGCTCGGTCCACTCGATCCCCCGGGACGCGGCCGGGTCGATGTACGGGCTCCGCATGACGGCGTCGCCCTCGGCCTCCGTGGCGTGCGGCAGCCCGGCTGGGATCCAGAGGGCCAGCGAGGGCGGCAGCAGCCAGGCGCCGCGCTCGCTGCTCACCCGCAGCAACCCCTTGGTGGCCCAGGCGAGTTGGTGGAACGTGTGCCAGTGTCGGCCGAATCCGCTTCCCCTCGGCATCGCGAAGTGGCCGATGAAGATCGCGGTGGCGGTCGGCCGTCCGGCCGGACGGCCGGCTGCCTGTCCGTTTCCCCGTCCGCCTGCCCGTCCGTCCCCCTCTCCGCCTCCGCCTCCCTGTCCGTCTGCCTGTCCGTCTGGCGACATGAGACGGCAGCGTAGCCCGTGTCGGACACGGTGGTCCCGTTCGTACCGTCGCCTTATGCCGATGAACCGAGCACACCGCAAACTCTGCAGCTCCGAGAAGTGGGCGCGGACCACGAAGGACCTCATCCTTCCCTGGGCCCTCGAGGACGTACGCCTCGGCGACGACGTACTGGAGATCGGTCCGGGGTACGGGGCGAATCTGCGCGTACTGATCGAACAGGTTCCCCGTGTCACGGCCGTCGAGATCGACGAGGCCACCGCGGCCCTGCTGGAGCGCAAGTGGGGCGACCGGGCCCGGATCGTCCACGCGGACGGGGCCGCGATGCCGCTGCCGGACCAGAGTTTCTCGTCCGTCGTCTGCTTTGTGATGCTCCACCATGTGCCGACGGCCGCCCAGCAGGACCGGATCTTCGCGGAGGCGCACCGCGTGCTGCGCCCCGGGGGTGTCTTCGCGGGGTGCGACAGCCAGCCGAGTTTCGGTTTCCGGGTGCTGCACTTCCGCGACACGATGAACACGGTGCCTCCGGACGGGCTTCCGGGGCGGCTGGCGAAAGCCGGCTTCGAGAACGTGTCGATGGATCAGCATCCGAAATCCGGCGCAGTCCGCTTCCGCGCCGAACGTCCTTGAACTGTTTGCCCCCTTCGAGCTTCGACGGGAGCCTCAGCAGCGCGCCCTGCCGTAGTGCCGGGCCAGCGCGTGGAAGGCCTGCTTCGGCTCCCAGCGCCAGTTCGAGCTCGGCCTCTCGGCGTGTTCACACGGCGCCGCCCGTTCTCACTCCGCGAACCGGCGTACGTACGTCCGCTGCCACGGTGTCTCCACGGCATGGCGGTCGTAGTGCCGGCGTACGAACGACACCGCCTCGTCGGGTGGTACGCCGTCCAGGACGGCCAGGCACGCCAGGGCCGTGCCCGTCCGGCCGCGGCCGCCTCCGCAGGCGATCTCTACGCGCTCGGCGGAGACTCCCGCACGCTCCCAGGACTCCGTCAGAACCTTCCGCGCGTACGCCCGGTCGCGGGGCAGCCAGAAGTCCGGCCACCTCAACCACCGTGTCTCCCAGGGGACTTCGGTCGGCTGCTTGCCGAGGAGGTACACGCCGTACGTCGGGCGAACCGCAGTGGGCTCGAGCCCGCGCCGCACCCCCCGGCCCCGCACCAGGCGCCCGGACGGCAGCCGCAGTACGCCGGTCGCCCCCTCGTCCCAAAGACCGTTCATCCGACCCCCCGTGACTCCTGTGCCGCCCTGGCCTCGATCCCCCGGAAATGTACCGCCATCGCCTTCTGCGCTCCCTCGACATCCCGCGCCCTCAGGGCGACCACTATGTCCCTGTGCCGACGCACGGTCATGTCGGGGGTCGGGTCGTCCGTCCAGCCGCGTACGCCGGCGACCCGCCGGAAGACGGTCCAGAAGGCGCCCAACAGCTGGGGCACCAGGGCGTTGCCGAGGGACGCGTAGAGCAACTCGTGGAACTCCCGGTCGAGTTCGGGGAAGGGAAGGCCCGCACGGCCGGCCTCCTCCATCCGCGTCACCACGGTCTCCAGCCGCTCCAGCTCCTCGTCGGTCAGGACGCCGGCGACGCGGCGTATGAGCCCCTCCTCCAGGACCTCCCTGACCTGGAGTATCTCCGTCAACGCGCTTGTGTCGTCGCCCTGTTGGGCCAGGGTACGGAAGGTGAGGCCGTCGACGAGCGGGGTCAGGGAGGCCTGGCCGACGTACGTCCCGTAGCCGTGTCTGATCTCCACTATGTCGAGGGCCTGGAGTGCTTTCAGGGCCTCGCGGACGGAGTTGCGGCTGACGCCGAGGGACTCCATCAGTTCCGTCTCGGTGGGCAGGGGTGCGCCGGCCCGGAGCCTGCGGTCGAGGATCAGTTGCATGACCTCGCGCTGGATCTGGCCGCTGACCCGCCGCTCGCCGGCGGAGCGCGCCCGGGCGAGGGAGTTCCTGGGCTCGTCGGAAATGCGCCGCTCAGACATGCGCCGCATCGTACGCGCGTGGACGTCCCACGTCCCACCTCTGGGCAGGATCGCCCGCCGAGCGGGTACTGAACAGGCACGGAGCGGATCAGTGCCGGGTGCAGGGCGGGCCAATGCCGGGCGCGGAGCCAGCCAGTACCGGGCTCGGAGCGGGCCGGACCGGACACGGAGGGGCCGCTGATCGCCCGTCAACTGACCATATTTCACCCCGACATTGGTCGCACCTCTGGCAGAAACCGCATTCGTGCGCGATCCCTTGACCGCCCCCACGGGCCCTCTTATGGTCACGCTGCACCTATGACGTAGGACGTCGTATCTCCCACTCCTGGCTGGAGGAACCGTGCGCGACGCGACCCCCGCACCGGCGCTGCACCGCCGGTCGTTCCTGAAGTACTCCGGCGCCCTGGGCGCGGCCGCCGCGATCACCTCGACGCTCTCCGCCTGCTCGTCGGGGCCGGAGTCGACGAACGAGACGGGCGGCGACGGCGAGGGCGGCGACCGGACGCTCACCGCGGTGATCGGTTACGGCAACGACCAGAGCTGGGACCCGCTGATGACGGCCTCGGCGTTCTCGATGGCCGCCAACCACCACGTCTACGAGGGGCTGCTGGACACGGACCCGATCAGCCGCGAGCCGTACCCGGCCCTGGCGACCTCGATCCCGGCGGACCTCGCGGCGACGACCTGGAGGTTCACGCTGCGGGAGGGCGCGAAGTGGCACGACGGGCAGCCCGTCACCGCTGACGACGTCGTGTTCACGTACGAGCGGGTGCTGGATCCCGAGACGACGACGCTCGCCAAGAACTTCTTCGCGTCCTGGCTGAAGGAGGTGCGGAAGGTCGACGAGAAGTCGGTGGAACTCGTCCTCAGGTTTCCGTTCCCCGACGGGGCTCAGCGGCTGACGCTCGCCAAGATCATGCCCAAGCACGTGTTCTCGAAAGCGGGGGCGCTGGACGAGGCGACGACAGGGAAAGCGGTCGGCTCGGGACCGTACCGGCAGGTCGCGCACCACCCGAAGTCCAACACCACCTTCGAGGCGTTCGCCGACTACAACGGGCCGCGCAAGGCCGCGTTCAAGAAGATGAACTGGCTGACGATCGTGGACGCCGCGCCGCGCGTGGCGAAGATCTCGGGTTCGAGCGCGGGCGCGCAGATCTCCGACAACATTCCGTACGCCAATATCTCCCAGCTGGAAAAGGGCGGCATGAAGGTCGAGGGCGGGGCGGGGATGAATCACCTCTTCCTCCTCTTCAACACCGCCCACAAGCCGTTCGACGACGTACGGGTGCGGCAGGCGCTGCATCACGCGATCGACACGGAGAAGATGATCCAGGCGGCGCTGCGCGGTCACGGGAAGCCGGCGACGTCGTATCTCAACGAGGGAAATCCGACGTACCGGAAGGCGAAGACCGTCTACGCGTACGACCCGGACAAGGCCAAGGCGCTCCTGAGGGAGGCGGGGGTCAGCGGGCTGACGGTCAACCTGATGGCGGTCAACGTGAGCTGGATCGTGGACTGTCTGCCGACCATCAAGGCCTCGTGGGACGCCATCGGGGTGAAAACGACGCTCGAGCCGCAGGAAACGGCCGCTCTCTTCACGAAGCTCGATCAGAAGAAGGATTTCCAGGTGGTCGCGGCCGCCTCGAATCCCAATCAGTTCGGTCTCGACGCGGACCTGATCATGCATTACAACTACGGCCCCGGCAACACCTGGATGCGATACGCCCGCTGGGAGAACAACTCCGTGGCGAAGGATCTCTTCAAGCAGATGGACCAGGCCACGCAGGAACCCGACGCCGAGAAGAAGAAGCAGATGACGCAGGAGTACATCGATGTCGTCGCGGAGAACGCCGTCATCTACCCGGTCGTCCACAACGAGCTGATCACCGCCTGGGACGCGAAGGAACTCACGGGTATCCGGCCGCAACCGTACCCGGGGATAAACGTGCTCCAGGCGAAGTGGGTGTCTTAGCGCCGTATGGACGCTACGGGCCTCATGGGCTGGTCGCTCCCCCACTCTCGGCTTCTCCCCCGCTCTCGGCTTCGCTCGAGCGGGGGGACCCCCATGAGCGGGGGGACCTCCATCGCGGCGGAGCCGCATATGTCACAGCCCCGCGCCGCTGAAGGGGCGCTTGCCGATCAGGCGGATTTGACGAGGAGCCGGAATCAGCGAGGAGAGAAGTATCCGTGGTCGCGATCGTCAGAATTCTGGCCCGCCGTATCGCCCTGCTCGTTCCGCTGATGCTCGGGATCGTCCTGTTCGTTTTCCTGGTGATGCGGTTCTCGGACAGCGATCCGGCCTCCGCGTACTACCAGGGCGCGAACCCCACCGAGCAGCAACTGCACGACTTCCGGGAGCGCAACGGGCTGCTCGATCCGTTCCCGGTGCGTTACGTCGACTTCGTCGGGGACCTGCTCCGCGGCGACATGGGTGTCAGCGCGCTGACCAGGGCGCCCGTCGTCGACCAGGTCACCACCGCGCTGCCGCTCACCATGCAGCTGACGTTCCTGGGGCTCGGCATCGCGGTGGTGCTGTCCCTGCTCGGTGGGGTCACCGCCGCGATCTACCGGGACCGGCTGCCCGACCAGCTGATCCGGATCGTCTCGCTCACCGGCGTCGCGGCGCCCGGCTTCTGGCTGGCGCTGCTGATGATCCAGTACCTGGCGGTGGACTTCGGCTGGTTCCCGACCAGCGGCTACATCAACCCCGGGGACTCGCTCTCCGGCTGGCTGAAGACCATGACGCTGCCCGCGTTCGCGCTGTCGCTGCCGGTGGCCGCGCAGCTCACCCGGATCGTACGGACCGCCGTGGTCGAGGAGTTGGACAAGGACTACGTACGGACGGCCATCGGGAGCGGTCTGCCGCCGGTGGTCGTGGTGGGCCGGAACGTACTGCGCAACGCGCTCATCAACCCGCTGACCGTCCTGGGCCTGCGCGTCGGCTATCTGCTCGGCGGGGCGGTCGTCATCGAGACGATCTTCAATCTGCCGGGGATGGGGAAGCTGATGATCGACGCCGTGAAGAACGGCGATCCGGCCGTCGTGCAGGGGGGCGTCCTCACCATCGCGCTCGGGTTCGTGATCGTGAACCTGGTCATCGACATCCTCTATCTGCTGGTCAACCCGCGTCTGAGGAGTGCCGAAGCATGACCTTTTCGCGTACGCGGCTCGCGGCGGCCCTCGCCCGGCCCGGCATCCGCCTCAGGGGCTTCAGGCGGCTTCCCCTGATCTCGCGGATCGCCGTCGTCGTCATCGGCATCGTCGTCCTGACGGCTCTGCTCGCCCCGCTGATCGCCCCGCACGACCCGCTCGACCAGGCACCCCTGATCGACAACGGGAACGGCGAGGGCGCCCCCTCCGGCTCGCACTGGATGGGCCAGGACAGCCTGGGCCGCGACATCCTCAGCCGCCTCATGTACGGGGCGCGCTGGTCCCTCGCGATCGGTCTGGGCGCGACCGGTCTCGCGCTCGTCGTGGGCGCGGTGCTCGGTGCGATCGCGGCGACCTCGCGCAAGGCGGTCGACGAGACGCTGATGCGCTGCCTGGACATCATCATGGCGTTCCCGGGGATCGCGCTCGCGGCGGTGTTCGTCGCGGTGTTCGGCGGCAGCATCCCGATCCTCATCGGCGCGATCGCCTTCCTCTACATGCCGCCGATGGCACGGGTCGTACGGGCCAATGTGATGGACCAGTACGGCGAGGACTATGTGACGGCCGAGCGGGTCATCGGCGCGCGTACACCCCACATCGTGCTCAAGCACGTCGCCATCAACTGCGCCGCCCCGGTGCTGGTGTTCTGCACGGTGCAGGTCGCCGAGGCGATCGTCTTCGAGGCGTCGCTGTCCTTCATCGGCGCGGGTGTGCGGCCGCCGGACCCGTCCTGGGGCAGTGTCATCGCGGACGGCAAGAACATGGTGCTGACCGGGGGCTGGTGGGCGACCGTCTTCCCTGGCCTGCTGATGCTGGTCACCGTACTGTCGCTGAACATCCTCTCCGAGGGCGTCTCGGACGCGTGGGCGGCGCCTGCCGCGCGGGACGTCCCCGAGGCACAGCAGGAGAAGGACCGGCTCGAGGCCCCCGAGCCGGGCAGCGGAAAGGTCCTGGAGCTGCCGGGCCTGACGGAGGCGGCCCACCGACTGCGCACCCGGGCCCGGCCACTGCCCGACCCGGACGGCCGACCGGTGCTCAGCGTCGAGAACCTCGCCATCGGTTTCGACGCCCGCCACGGGGGTGTGGACATCGTCGACGGCATCAGTTTCGACGTACAGCCCGGTGAAGTCCTGGGCCTGGTGGGCGAGTCGGGCTGCGGCAAGTCGCTGACCGCGCTCGCGGTGATGGGCCTGGAGCCGAAGGGGGCTCGGGTGCGCGGCCATGTCCGGTTCGACCAGCGGCAGTTGGTGGGCGAACCGATGCGCGTACGCCGCAGGCTCCTGGGCCACCACATGGCGATGATCTACCAGGACGCCCTCTCCTCCCTGAACCCGGCGATGACGATCCGCGCCCAGCTGAAGCAGGTCGTACGGAGGGGCGGCAAGCGCTCCTCGACCGAACTCCTGGAACTGGTCGGCCTGGACCCCGAACGCACCCTGCGCAGCTACCCGCACGAACTCTCCGGGGGCCAGCGCCAGCGCGTCCTCATCGCCATGGCCCTCTCCCGCAGCCCCAAGCTGATCGTCGCCGACGAGCCGACCACGGCCCTGGACGTGACGGTCCAGGCGCAGATCATCGAGCTGCTGCTGCGCCTGCGCGCCGAGCTGGACTTCGCCCTGATCCTCGTCTCGCACGACCTGGCCCTCGTCGCGGACGTCACCGACCGGGTCGTCGTGATGTACGGGGGCCAGATCATCGAGACGGGAGTGACGGCGGACCTCGTGGAATCCCCGTCCCACCACTACACGCGCGGGCTGCTGGGCAGTGTCCTGTCGTTGGAGTCGGCGGCCGAGAGGATGACCCAGATCAAGGGGGTCGTACCGTCGCCGGCCGACTTCCCCGCCGGATGCCGGTTCGCCGACCGGTGCCCGATGGCGACGGAGGTGTGCCGTACGACGGCGCCGCGACTGGTTGGCCCGCGCCACCGCCACGAGGTCGCCTGCCATCACCCGGCGATCGCCCTGCCCGCTGCCGGGCCGGTCGAGCCGAGCGAGCCGACGGAAGCGAGGCCGTGACATGAGCCAAGTCGAAAACCGTCAACTCGCGAGCCCTCTCATCGAGTTGTCCGACGCCCACGTCGTCCACAAGGCGCGCACCGGCGGCCTGTTCGCGCGGGATCGCGTGTACGCCCTCACCGGCGCCGACCTCACCATCGCGCCCGGCGAGACGGTGGGCGTCGTCGGCGAGTCCGGCTGCGGGAAGTCGACGCTCGCGAAGGTGCTGGTGGGCGTGCAGAAGCCGACGTCCGGGACGGTGTCCTTCGGTGGCCGCGACCTGTGGACGATGAAGCCGGGAGAGCGCCGGGCCTCGGTGGGCGCCGGCACCGGCATGATCTTCCAGGACCCGTCGACGGCGTTGAATCGCAGGCTGACGGTACGGCAGATCCTGCGGGACCCCCTGGACGTCCACAAGCGCGGAACGGTCCCGCAGCGGGAGGAGCGCGTACGGGAGTTGATGTCCCTTGTGGGCCTTCCCAAGGTGCTGGCCGACGGGCTGCCGGGGCAGTTGTCGGGCGGGCAGCGGCAGCGTGTCGCCATCGCGCGGGCGCTGGCCCTCGACCCGGACCTGGTGGTGGCGGACGAGCCGACGAGCGCGCTGGACGTGTCGGTGCGCGCCCAGATCCTGAACCTGCTCCTGGATCTGAAGGAACGGCTGGGCCTGGCCCTCGTCTTCGTCTCGCACGACATCCAGACGGTCCGGCGGATGAGTGACCGTGTCATCACGATGTACCTCGGCCGGATCGTCGAGGAGTCCCCGGCCGAGGAGGTGACGGACCGGGCCCGGCATCCGTACACGCGCGCCCTCTTCTCGGCGACGCCGGGACTTCTGGACCCCATCGACCCGATTCCGCTGGTCGGGCCGGTGCCGTCCGCGACGCGGCCGCCGAGCGGGTGTCCGTTCCGGACGCGGTGCTGGAAGGCGGACTCGGTGTGCGCGGACGTGATGCCGGACTTCGAGGCCGCGGTGTCGTCGGCAGCGGCGTCGGCGTCGGCGGCACCGGCGTCGGTGGCAGCCGTGTCGTCGGCCGCGGGGCACCGCTTCCGGTGCCACCATCCGGTGGAGGACGGTCAGTCCACGCGTGACCTCGTGGCACAGGCCGTCGCCACCGTCCCGGAGGCCACCGCCATGGCCGACATCCCCGCCCAGAAGCAGACCTGACCTGACTGGATCTGACCAGATCCGCAGCACTCCCAGGGAGCCTTGATGACCATTCCCGCCCCGCTGACCGGTGTCGTCCCGCCCGTCTGCACGCCCCTGACACCGGACCGCGAGGTGGATGTACCGTCGTTGATCAGGCTGGTGGACCACCTGGTGGAGGGCGGCGTGGACGGGCTGTTCGTGCTCGGCTCGTCGTCAGAGGCAGCGTACTTGACGGACCGTCAGCGTCAGCTCGTCGTCGAAGCGGTCGTCGGCCATGTCGCCGGCCAACTGCCCGTGCTGGCCGGGGCCATCGACATGACGACTCCTCGCGTCCTGGACCACGTCCGGTACGTGACCGAAGCGGGCGCCGATGCCGTCGTCGTCACCGCACCCTTCTACACCAGTACCCACCCGGCGGAGATCGCCCGCCACTACCGGCTCATTGCCTCGCGCTCTTCGGTGCCGGTCTTCGCGTACGACCTCCCCGTGTCCGTCCACTCCAAGCTGAGCGCGGAGTCGGTGCTGGAGCTGGCCTCGGAGGGGGTACTGGCCGGGCTGAAGGACTCCAGTGGTGACCAGGGGGGCTTCCGGGCCGTCGTGACCGGGGCTCGCGCGCACCCCGCCGTCTCGGGGTTCTCTGTCCTCACCGGGTCCGAGCTTGTCGTCGACACGGCGCTGGCCATGGGGGCGGACGGGGCCGTGCCCGGGCTGGGGAATGTGGATCCGCACGGATACGCGCGGCTGTACCGCCTCTGCCGTGAGGGGGACTGGGAGCGGGCCCGGGCCGAACAGGAGCGGTTGTGCGCGTTGTTCGGGATGGTGCGGGTGGGGGATTCGGGGCGGATGGGTGGGAGTTCGTCGGGGCTCGGGGCGTTCAAGGCGGCGCTGTACCTGCGAGGGGTTATCGACTGTCCGGTTACCGCCGAGCCGCAGGTTCCGTTGTCGGCGGGGGAGGTTGAGCGGGTGGGGAAGTATCTGGCGGGGGCGGGGTTGCTGTAAGGGATGTCTTCGCCTTGGTGAAGGACGCTCCCGCGTGCGTACTGCGCCAGATCGCCGTGGACGGACTGACGCGCGGTCGGGACGGAGAGCCGGAGAAGGGGAGAGGAGCCCCAGGCCCAGCCCCGGAACCCGTAGATCCGCTCCCCCGGACTCAGACAGCCCCAGGTATCACAAGCCCCGACTCATACGCCACGATCACCAGCTGCGCCCGGTCCCGAGCCCCCAGCTTCCCCATGATCCGGCTGACATGAGTCTTCGCGGTGAGCGGACTGAGCTCCAACGCCTCCGCGATCTCCGTGTTGTTGAGCCCGCGCGCGACCAACGTGAGCACCTGCCGCTCCCGTTCGGACAACCCGCCCGGCCCACCGGCCGGGGACGTCGCGGCATGCGGCGCGCGCAGAAAGCGGGCGATGAGCCGCGAGGTGGGCCCGGGCGAGAGGAGGGACTCCCCCGCGGCCACCGTCCGGATGGCGTCGAGGAGCTCGGCGGGCCTGATGTCCTTCACGAGGAAGCCGGAGGCCCCGGCCCGCAGCGCCTCGACGATGTGCTCGTCGGTGTCGTACGTCGTCAGGACGAGCACCTTCACCCCGGCGAGATCATCGTCGGCGGCGATGAGACGGGTCGCCTCGATCCCGTCGAGGTCCGGCATGCGGATGTCCATCACGACGAGATCGGCCCGCGCGGACCGGGCCAGCTCCACGGCCTCCCGCCCGGTACCCGCCTCGGCGACGACCTCCATGTCCCCGGCCGACGCGACGAGCATCGCGAAGGAGGCCCGGACGAGGGTCTGGTCGTCGGCGAGCAGTACGCGGATCGTCATCGGGCGTCCTCCCGGGGCAGCGGCAGCGCGGCGACGACCTCGAAGCCCTCGGCGGGCCTCGGGCCGGCGTCCAGTGTGCCGCCCACGCTGCGGGCCCGCTCGCGCATCCCGACGAGCCCGAACCCGGGCGCGCCGTCGGACCCACCCGCCCCGGCCGACGCTCCCGCCGCGGGGGATCCACCCGCGCCATCGTCCGTGACGCTCACCCGCAGGGCGCCGTCCGCGGTCCACAGGCCCACCCGGACCGTGAGATCGTCGCGGCGTCCATGGCGTACGGCATTGGTGAGCGCCTCCTGCACGATCCGGTAGGCGGCGGCTCCCACGGAGGGCGGTACGCCGTCCGCGCGCACGGACAGTTCGACCTTGGCTCCGGCGAGCCTGGCCGCCTCCGCGAGATCGGGCAGCCCGTCGAGCCCGGGCAGGGGGCCGCGACAGCCCTGGGCTCCGGGCCCTGCCCCGGAGCCCAGCCCCGCCCCTGCCCCGACGTCCACGTCCTGCCCCCTCAGCACCTCCAGCGTCGTACGCAACTCCCCCCGGGCCGTCCGGCACGTCTCCGCGATGTCGTCCAGCGCCTGGGCGACGGCCGTGCGGTCGAGCCGTTCCGGGTCGGCGGCGAGCACGTGCGCGGCCACGGAGGTCTGCACGCCGATCAGCGTGATGCTGTGGGCGAGCAGGTCGTGCAGGTCCCGGGCGACCCGCAGCCGCTCTTCGGCGACGCGGCGCCGGGCCTCCTCCTCGCGCGTACGCTCGGCGCGCTCGGCGCGTTCCAGGACGGAGGCGATGTACTGGCGGTGGACGCGGACGTATCCGCCGAAGACCAGGACGGCGACGATCCAGCCGGAGATCCGCAGCAACTCCACCATCCCGTCGAGGTTGGTGAGCGCGTTGAGGATCAGCGTCACCACGACCACGATGGAGCCGGTGATCAGCGTGCGGCGGGCCGTCCTGGTTGCGGCGACCGTGTAGAGGGTCACCATGGTCGGGGCGATAGGGGCGCTGTGGTTGTTGTCGAGCGCGTGGTACGGCGCCACCAGAGCCACCATGATGAGGAGCACCAGCATCGGGCTGCGCCTGCGCCACACGATCGGCACATGGCAGGCGAGCAGCAGGGTCCAGCCGAGGGCGTCGGGTCGGCTGCCGTCCTTGACGTACAGGGCCAGCACGGAGTCGACAACCGCCAGGCCAAGGGCGAGGCAGGCGTCGTAGCGGAGGCCGTCGGGTCCGCTGCCGACGCGGAACCGTTCGGCGAAGGTGAGCTTCTCAGTTGCCTGCACGGGGGTCATCTTCCGGGGGGAAGGCCCGCCTCCGCGAGGGAGGCGGGCCCCAATCATTGTCGGCCTGGGCTCAGGCACCGACGGGCTCCCGCTCCGGGGTCGGCGGCGACGAGCCGGCGTCCGGCTCCGGCGCCTGCGACAGCCGCCCCGGCCACCACACCTTCCGCCGCAGGGCGACGCTGGCGCTGGTCACCAGATACGTCCGTACGAGGAAGGTGTCGAGCAGCACTCCGACGGAGATCACGAAGCCCAGTTCGACCAGTTGCACCAGGCCCATGTTCATCAGCACGGCGAAGGTCGCGGCGAGGACGAGACCGGCGGAGGCGATGACACCGCCCGTCGTCCGCAGCGCGGTGAGCGCGGCGGTCACCGGTTCGACGCCCGCCAGGGACTCCTCCCTCATCCGGTGCATCAGGAAGATGCCGTAGTCGACGCCGAGGGCGACGAGGAACACGAAGGACAGCAGTCCGAGCCCCGGATCGGTCCCCTCGAACCCGAAGACCGGGCCGAAGACCAGCCCGCCGATGCCGAGCGCCGCGCCCCACACGGCGACCACGGCGGCCACCAGCAGAAGTGGCGCGACCAGGCTGCGCAGCAGCGCGACCAGGATCAGCAGCACGGAGGCGAGAACGAGCGGCACGACGATCTTCATGTCGCTGAAGTTGGTGCCCTTCAGGTCGAGCTGCTCGGCGCTGGGACCGCCGAGGTAGGAGCCGTCGAGCTGGGAGCGCAGGGACTTGATCGTGGCGGTCTCGCCCGCCGACTGGGGCGCGTCCTTCGCGACGACGGAGATCTCCGTCCAGCCGTCTCCGCTGCGCCCGCGCTCGGCGCTGGCGACGCCGTCGTGGTCGCGCACCTTCGCCAGCGTGTCGTCGGCCTGTCCGCTGGGGGTGATCACGTTGATCGGCTGACTGCTCCGCTCGGGATAGGCGGCGGCGAGCGTCTCCATCGCGACGACCGCGTCGGGCTTGTCGACGAAGGAGTCCTCCTGCTTGACCGTCCCGGGCAGGTTCAGCATGCCCAGCGCGAGGGCGCCGAGCAGGACCACTCCGCCCCCGAGCACGGCCAGCGGCCGCCGCCCGGCGGAACTGCCCATCGCGGCGAACAGCGACCTGCGCTCCTTCGGCCGGCTCCCGAACGCGGGCACCAGCGGCCAGAACACCCGGCGGCCGAACAGCACAAGGAGCGCGGGCAGCAGCGTCAGCATCGCGAGGAGCGCGGACAGTACGCCGACGGTGCCCATCGGGCCCATGCCGCGGCTGCTGTTGAGGTCGGCGGCGAGCAGGCACAGCAGTCCCACGGCGACCGTGCCGGACGAGGCGAGAACGGCAGGGCCACAGCCGCGCAGGGCGGCCCGCATCGCGTCGTACGGCCGCTCTGTGCGCCGCAGTTCCTCCCGGTAGCGGGCGATCAGCAGCAGCGCGTAGTCGGTGCCCGCGCCGAACACGAGGATCGTCATGATGCCCGTGCTCTGGCCGGAGATGGTCGTGCCGAAGGCCGAGTGGAGGCCGTAGGCGACGCCCATCGAGAGGTAGTTGGCGACGCCCGCGACGGCGAGCGGCACGAGCCACAGCAGGGGGCTGCGGTAGATGATGATCAGCAGGATCGCGACCACGCCGACGGTGGTGTAGAGCAGCGGGCCGTCGAGCGAGTTGTAGACCTCACCGGCGTCGGTGGCCAGCGCCCCCGGGCCGCCCACGTCGACGCTCAGCCCGCCCTCCCCGTGGGCGACATCCCGTACGTCGTTGACGAACGCGTCCCGGAGCTCCTCGTCGGTCCCGGGCTCGTTGCTGGCGACCGGGTACATCAGGGTGGTCCCGTCCTCGGACGGCACGCCCTTCGGGGTTCCGGTCAGCCGGTTCGCGCCCGCGATCTCGTCGACCTGCTGCCGCGCCGTCGTACGGTCGGCCGCGGTGAGCCCGCCGTCCCGGTGGTAGACGAGCACGATCTCGGTCGTCTCACCCCCCGGCAACTGCTCCTCGATCTCGGCCACTTGGGTCGAGTCCGCACTCGCCGGCAGATAGTCCACGGCTCGGTCGTGCTGCACGTCGGACAGCTTCGACGCGAACGGGCTCACGAAGGCGAGCAGGCCCACCCAGAGCCCGAGCAGCACCCAGGGCACAGCTCGTCGCCGCGTACGCGTGGTTGTCTTTCCGGACCCCATGTCGGGATCCCCCCTCCTGAACCGGTGTCTGGACATGACCAGACTCCCGGCGTGGGGCGCCCGAGTCGTCGGGCGGGAGGGCGAGGCCGGGGGTACGGCGGGGGGTGACCGCGGGGGCGGATTACTCCCGGGGGAGTAACAGGAGGGAGTACGCGCCGGCGTCCTACGACGGCGTTTTCCGGCGCCCTACGACGGCGTACGTGCCGCCGCCAGCAGCCTGGTCACGTCGTCCGCGCAGATCGTCAGCGCCGAGCCCACCGTCACGAGGGTCTCGCGTTCGGCGGGGGTGTAGGGGCCGTCGGCGAGGGCGATGCGGGCGCCCTGGAGGAGGATGGCCTCGCGGCCGGTGGGGGCGAGGTGGGGGGCCAGCGGGTCCAGGGCCTCGTGGAGCTCTATGGCCAGGCCGGGTCCGCAGGGTTCGCCGAGGACGCGGCCGGTGTCGGCGACGACGGCCTCGACGAGAGCGGCGAGCTGGTCCTCCGAGCAGTCGTCGAAGCCGGCGGAGCGGACGGCGCAGGCGGCGGTCTCCAGGGACGTACGGGCGCAGCTGCCGTCGGCGGCGAGGACGGCGAGGGCGACGGTGTGGACGGCGTCGCGGAGCATCGCGGAGAAGCGGGTCGTGGTGGGGTGGTCGAGGACGTCCGCGCTGTAGTGGTGGCGGCAGGCGGCGCACTCGACGACGGGGCCCGTCTCGCCGCGCGGCAGGAGCGGGACGCCGAAGAAGGTGAAGCGGCGGCGGCCGGTGAGGCGCTGGTAGTTTCGGTCGCCTCCGCAGCCGGGGCAGAAGAACTCGCCGTCGCCGACGGTGGTCCACGCCGTACGGGATCCCAGGATGCGCGAAACGCCGGTGGCGCCAGTGGCGCCGTTCCGGACAAATCGTTCGTTTCGTCCCCATCCAGGCAGCACGTCGCACCTCCGTAACGCCGCGGCAACATCGCCGCGTTGGCGTGATGTTAGCCACATTGTCGATGCGGAGTCAGTACCCCGGGCGAGACCACCGCACGACATGGCCGGATAAGCGCCCACGGTCCCGCCCGCCTGTGTGGCGGACGGGACCGGAGAAGCGCAGGTGAACGTCCTTATCGTGTCGTGCGGTTGACGGCGGAGACGACGGCCTTCAGTGACGCGCGTGTCGTATTCGCGTCGATGCCGATTCCCCACAGAACCTTGTCGCCGATCGCGCACTCGATGTACGAGGCGGCCTGCGCGGAGGCGCCCTCGCTCATCGTGTGCTCCTGGTAGTCCAGGAGACGTGCGTCGATGCCGACGCCCTGCAGCGCGTGGAAGAACGCGGAGATCGGTCCGTTGCCGGTGCCGACCAGGGTGGTCTCGACGCCGTCCACCTCGGCCTCGACGGTCAGCGTGTCCACGCCGTCCTTGTCCGTCGTGGACTGCCCGTTGCGCACCTGGATACGGCCCCACGGGTTCTCGGGGTTGGGCAGGTACTCGTCCTGGAAGATCGCCCAGATGTCCTTCGGCGTGACCTCGCCGCCCTCGGCGTCCGTCTTCGCCTGGATGAGCTTCGAGAACTCGATCTGCATCCGGCGCGGCAGGTCCAGCTTGTGGTCGTTCTTCAGGACGTACGCGATGCCGCCCTTGCCGGACTGCGAGTTGACGCGGATGACGGCCTCGTAGGAGCGGCCGACGTCCTTCGGGTCGATCGGCAGGTACGGGACCGCCCACTCGATGTCGTCGACCGTGACGCCCTTGGCCTTGGCGTCGGCCTCCATGGTGTCGAAGCCCTTCTTGATGGCGTCCTGGTGGGAGCCGGAGAAGGAGGTGTAGACGAGGTCGCCGACGTACGGGTGGCGGGCGTGGACGTCCATCTGGTTGCAGTACTCGGCGGTGCGACGGACCTCGTCGATGTCCGAGAAGTCGATCTGCGGGTCGACGCCCTGCGAGAACAGGTTCATGCCCAGGGTGACCAGGTCGACGTTGCCGGTGCGCTCGCCCTGCCCGAACAGGCAGCCCTCGATTCGGTCGGCGCCGGCCATCAGGGCCAGCTCGGCCGCCGCGACGGCCGTACCGCGGTCGTTGTGCGGGTGGACGGACAGGCAGACGTACTCGCGGCGGGACAGGTTGCGGGACATCCATTCGAAGCGGTCCGCGTGCGTGGAGGGGGTCGAACGCTCCACGGTGGCGGGCAGGTTGAGGATGATCTCGCGGTCCGGGCCGGGCTGCCAGACGTCCATGACGGCCTCGCAGACCTCCAGGGCGAAGTCCAGCTCGGTGTCGGTGAAGATCTCGGGGCTGTACTGGTAGCCGAAGGTGGTCCGCTCGTCGAGCAGCTTCTCGGCGTACTCCATCACCAGCCGCGTACCGTCGACGGCGATCTGCTTGATCTGGTCCTTCGAGCCGCGGAAGACGACCCGGCGGAAGACGGGGGCCGTCGCGTTGTACAGGTGGACGGTGGCGCGCTTGGCGCCGACCAGGGACTCCACGGTCCGCTCGATCAGGTCCTCGCGGGCCTGGGTCAGTACGGAGATCGTGACGTCGTCCGGGATCGCGCCCTCTTCCTCGATGATCGAGCGCACGAAGTCGAAGTCGGTCTGACCGGAGGCCGGGAAGCCGACCTCGATCTCCTTGTAGCCCATCTTGACCAGCAGGTCGAACATCTCGCGCTTGCGGGCGGGCGACATGGGGTCGATCAGGGCCTGGTTGCCGTCACGCAGGTCGGTGGAGAGCCAGCGGGGGGCGACGGTGATCCGGTTGTCCGGCCACGTACGGTCGGCGATGTCGACCTGCTCGTAAGGGCGGTACTTGTGGATCGGCATGGACGTGGGCTGCTGGCGGTTCGCCATGATGCGAGGGCTCCTCGTGGTGTCCGGAAGGACGGCCGACGGCGCAACGCCAGACTCCGCGGGGAGGGGGTCGGCCTCGACTTACAGGCCCTCGCCGCGGCAGCTAAGGAGGAGCAGCCCAAAACGCATAGTGCTCCGCATGCTATCCGAGCCTCACTCCGTACGAGGGGTCGTATCAGTATGCGGGACGCCCGGGAAATGCGACACAAAAGGTGCACAAGGTCACACAGGGGCACACCGACGCGCCCCTCAGGGGCGCGGGGCTGTGACATTGTGCGGCCCCGCCGCGTGGGCGCGACCAGCCACAACGAACCCGCACCCCTAACACGACAGCCCACCCCCGCGGCGCCCCAATCCCCGCATTTCACCAATCATGGTTGCCCCTAGTGACAGCCAGGTCACACAGTGCAAGGGTGCCGGGCATGACGACCAACGGGGGCTTCGAGCCCGTCTTCTGCACCATCGTTCCACCCCACGTCCTCGACACCCTGGCCCAGGCCGAGGACCCCGCCCTCGCAGGCAAGGCACGCCGCACACTGGAGCACGACGCCTTCGAGCGCACCCACCGCCGCATGACCGCGGTCCTCGGCGCGCCCGCCCTCGCCCCGCCGAAGGCCACCGCCGCCGAGGACAAGCCGAACCGCACGATCCACGACGCCAGGCACAAGCAGGAGCTGCCCGGCAAGAAGGTGCGCGGCGAGGGCGACAAGCCCGGCAAGGACGCCACGGTCAACCGCGCGTACGCCGGTCTCGGCGCGACCTTCGAACTCTTCCTGAAGGCGTACCGACGCAACTCGATCAACGGCGACGGACTGCCGCTGAACGCGACCGTGCACTTCGGCGAGGACTACAACAACGCCTTCTGGAACGGCGAGCAGATGGTCTTCGGCGACGGTGACGGCGAGATCTTCCTCGACTTCACCATCCCGGTCGACGTCATCGGCCACGAACTCGCCCACGGCGTCACGCAGTACACGGCGAACCTCACGTACTTCGGCCAGCCGGGCGCGCTCAACGAGCACATGTCGGACGTCTTCGGCTCGCTCATCAAGCAGTACACGCTCGGCCAGACCGCCGCCGAGGCCGACTGGCTGATCGGGGCCGGGCTGCTCGCCCCGCGCGTCACCGGCAAGGCGCTGCGCTCCATGAAGGCGCCGGGCACGGCGTACGACGACGACGTGCTCGGCAAGGACCCGCAGCCCGCGACGATGGACGACTACGTCCGCACCGGCCGCGACAACGGCGGCGTCCACATCAACTCCGGCATCCCCAACCACGCCTTCTACCTGGTCGCCAACGCCCTCGGCGGGCACGCCTGGGAGCGCGCCGGACAGATCTGGTACGAGGTGCTGACCGGCGGCGAGCTGGGCTCGCAGGCGAGCTTCACGGACTTCGCGACCCTGACCGTGGCCAAGGCGCGCGCCTCGTACGGCGAGGGCGAGGAACTGCAGGCCGTCACGAAGGGCTGGGAGCAGGTCGGCGTGCGGACCCTGTAATCGGGGTGCGGACCCTTTGAAGTGGCCCGGGCATCCGTTTCGTACTAGACAGGAACCATGCGTATTCAGGTGAGGCGCACGGGCGGATTCGCGGGTATCGACCGGCACGCCGAGGTGGAGACCTCGGGCCGCGCCGACGCCCAGGAGTGGCAGTCCCTGGCCGAGCGGGCGATCGCGTCCGGCCGGGGAACGCCCCCGATCGGGGTTCCGGACGGCTTCAGCTACCAGATCACCGTGGACGGGAAGACGGTGTACTGCGCGGATCCCCGGCTGACGGACGAGCAGCGGAAGCTGATCTCGAAGGTGCTCAAGGAAGGGGCGTAACTCGCAGTTCACGCCCAGGCGTTGACTTCCGTTACCGACGGTACGGATGATCGCGCGCATGGCGACGACAACGCGGGCGACGAACAACCCGATACCCCGGTTCCCGGACGGCTTCCTGTGGGGAGTCTCGACCTCGGCCCACCAGATCGAGGGAGCCGTGGACAAGCGCGAGCCCTCCGTGTGGGACACCTTCACGGCGGAACCGGGGCACATCAAGGACGGCTCGACCGCGGCGGTGGCCTGCGACCACTACCACCGCTACCCCGAGGACGTGGCACTCCTGCGGGACCTGGGCGTCGACGCGTACCGCTTCTCGATCTCCTGGCCGCGGGTGAACTCCCCCGGCGGCCTCGACTTCTACGACCGCCTGGTCGACGAGCTGTGCACGGCGGGCGTACGGCCCGTCCCGACCCTCTTCCACTGGGATCTGCCGGCGTCGCTGGACTGGATGAACCGGGACACGGCCGAGCGGTTCGCCGAGTACGTCGCCGTGGTGGCCGACCGCCTCGGCGACCGCGTCGACAAGTGGATCACCCTCAACGAGCCCGCGGAACACACCCTGTTCGGGCACGCCCTCGGCGCCCACGCGCCAGGCAGGCAACTCCTGTTCGACGCGCTGCCGGTGGCCCACCACCAGCTGTTGGCGCACGGTCTGGCCGTACGGGCCCTGCGCGCGGCCGGAGCCACGGACATCGGGATCGCCAACTCCCACGGCCCGACCTGGCCCGCGTCCCAGGAGCCCGAGGATCTGGAGGCGGCCGACTTCTACGACGTACTCCTCAACCGGCTGTTCGCGGACCCGGTGCTGCTGGGGCAGTATCCCGAGGGCATCGGCGATCTGATGCCCGGTGATGTGGAATCCGACCTGAAGGTCATCGCGGAACCGCTGGACTGGTACGGGATCAACTACTACGCGCCGACGAAGGTCGGCGCTCCCCAGGGCGCGGACATCGAGTTCGGCGGCCTGACGATGCCCGCCGAACTCCCCTTCTCGGTAAGGGAGATCGAGGGCCACCCGGTCACGGACTTCGGCTGGCCCGTCGTCCCGGAGGCACTGACGGAGCTGCTGGAGACCTTCCGGGACCGGTACGGCGACCGGCTCCCGCCCGTCGTCATCACCGAGAACGGGTGCTCGTACGAGGGCCTCGAAGACCAGGAGCGGATCTCCTACCTGGACGGTCATCTCCGGGCGCTGCACCGGGCGTTGGAGGCCGGCGTCGACGTACGCGGGTACTTCGTGTGGTCGCTGCTGGACAACTTCGAGTGGGCCGAGGGATACGCGCGGCGGTTCGGTCTGGTGCACGTGGACTTCGAGACGCTGGAGCGGACACCGAAGGCTTCGTACGGGTGGCTGCGGGACGTGCTGCGGGCGCAGGGGTGAAAGGGTGAAGGGGCGACCGCTGGGCAGGACGGAGCAGGCGCATGTCGCCCAGCCCGGCCCGACCGACGTGAGGGCTTCTAGAAGCCCAGCTTGCGCAGCTGCCGAGGGTCCCGCTGCCAGTCCTTCGCCACCTTCACGTGCAGGTCCAGGAAGACCGGCGTACCCAGCAGCGCCTCGATCTGCTTGCGCGACTTGATGCCGACCTCCTTCAACCGCTTGCCCTTGGGGCCGATGATGATGCCCTTCTGGCTGGGCCGCTCGATGTAGACGAAGGCGTGGATGTCCAGGAGCGGCCGGTCGGCGGGACGGTCCTCGCGGGGAAGCATCTCCTCGACGACGACGGCGATGGAGTGGGGCAGCTCGTCGCGCACGCCTTCCAGCGCGGCCTCGCGGATGAGCTCGGCGATCATGATCTGCTCGGGCTCGTCCGTGAGGTCGCCCTCCGGGTAGAGGGCCGGCCCCTCCGGCAGCAGGGGCACGAGCAGATCCGCCAGCAGACCCACCTGCTTGTCCCCGACGGCGGACACCGGCACGATCTCGGCCCACTCGAACCCGAGCTCCTTGCCGAGCTGATCGATGGCGATGAGCTGCTCGGCGAGCGTCTTGCTGTCCACGAGGTCGGTCTTCGTGACGATCGCGACCTTCGGCGTCTTCTTGATGGACGCCAGTTCCTTCGCGATGAAGCGGTCACCGGGACCGAGCTTCTCGTTCGCGGGCAGGCAGAAGCCGATGACGTCGACCTCGGCCCAGGTGGTCCGCACGATGTCGTTGAGCCGCTGACCGAGCAGTGTCCGCGGCTTGTGGAGCCCAGGGGTGTCGACCAGGATCAGCTGGGCGTCGGGCCGGTGCACGATGCCGCGCACCGTGTGCCGCGTCGTCTGTGGCTGGTTCGCCGTGATCGCCACCTTCTGGCCGACCAGAGCGTTCGTGAGGGTGGACTTGCCCGCGTTGGGGCGGCCCACGAAGCAGGCGAAGCCCGCGCGGTGGGGGGCCCCCGAGGATTCCGGCGGCTCGGATGACTGGGTACGAACGCTCATGAGGCCCATTCTCCCTGATCCACGGAGCCCTGCCGCACGCAAAGCCGTCCCGGAGCCCTTCGCGCGTACACCTTCGCCGCCACGGACGGCATCGGGACCTTACTGCGCACGCCCGAGACCGCTTACGATCACGGGGGTCCTGGGCCACGGCGCCCCGGTCTCGTCGTCCGTCCTCCTCACCGCCGTCCTTCCTCACCGCCGTCCGTCTTCCCACCGCCCAGAAGGTCGAGGCCCAGGCATGAAACTCATCACCGCGATCGTCAAGCCGCACCGCCTCGACGAGGTCAAGACCGCTCTCCAGGATCTCGGCGTGCACGGGCTGACCGTCACGGAGGCCAGCGGGTACGGGCGCCAGCACGGCCACACCGAGGTGTACCGCGGCGCCGAGTACCGGGTCGATCTCGTCCCCAAGGTCCGTATCGAGGTCGTTGTCGGGGACGCGGACGCCGACGCCGTCATCGACGGGATCGTGAAGGCCGCGCGGACGGGGAAGATCGGCGACGGGAAGGTGTGGGCCGTGCCGGTGGAGACGGTGGTGCGGGTACGGACGGGCGAACGCGGCCCGGACGCCCTCTGACCACCACCGCCCCCACGGGCGTTCACTTCTCAGGGCTTACTCGTGCACGAAGGGTTCAGTCGTGCACGAAGGGTTCAGTCGTGCACGAAGGGTTCAGTCGTGCGTGAAGGACTCAGTCGAACACGAACGGGCCCGGTGACTGCGGCCCCTGTGCCGTGCACGTCACGGTGATCCCGAAGATCACCATCTCCAGGGAGCCGCCGTTCGCCTCCAGGCTGTCGCCGGACGCGACGGTGCCGTTCAGCGGTCCTACCGTGACTCCGTCGCCCGCGGCCATCGCGGGGTTCTCGGTGCCCGTGAAGGCGGTCGTGCCGCCGCTCGCCTTCACCAGGGTGAGCGTGGAGGCGATCGAGTCCTCGCCGAGGGCGAGCGGGGCGGTGATCGCGGACGAGGTGACGGTGATGGTGGCGGAGGTGCCGTTCTGGGTGGCCGTGAGGGTGGCCTCACCGCCGCCGTAGATGCCACAGTCCGCGGTGATCGTCGCGGTCTGCGGTTCGACGGCCGCGGCGCCCGGGGCGAGGGCCAGGCCGGTGGCGAGGGTGCCGGCGGCTAACGCCGCGCCGATTCCGAGGTGCTTGCGTCTCATTGGATTCCCTTCCCTTGTACGGGAATTGCCATGTGGGGATGGTCGACGGGCCGGCGGCGACGGTGCGGGGGGCGCGTGCGCTGCACGCTGTCGAATCTGACGGTCCGTCGGAGAACTGGTCCATTGATGCGCGTGCGGCTGGGGATTGCAAGAGATGCGACGCGGTGGGGTTTCCTCGCCCCCGCCGCCCCTACCCGTCCCATCACTGGGGCTCCGCCCCAGACCCCGTCTCGGGGGCCGGCCCCCGAACCCCGCTCCTCAAACGCCGGAGGGGCTGGATACTTCGCGGCCCGGGCCAACACCAATCAGCCCGTCCGGCGTTTGAGGACGAGGCCGTTCAGGCCAATAAGCGGGGGTCTGGGGGCGGCAGCCCCCAGCTTCGGGAAGGGGTGGGCTTGGGGAAGAAGAACCCCCGAACCTCAGCCCGCCGTCACCCTCACCCGCACCACCCCGTCCGCCCCCGCGAGCAGCACCGGCGCAGAGGCCCCGCCAAGATCGCGTACAGCCGCCAGATCCGCCTCAGCCAAGGACTCCACGTCACTCACCACCGCCGCCGCCTCCAAAGACTTCGCCCCGGAGGCCACAGCCATGGCCACCGCGGTCCGCAGCGCGCTGAGCTGCAGCGAGGGAAGGGCGACGGTGCCCGCGACATACGTACGGCCGGTCTCGTCGCGTACTGCCGCCCCCTCGGGCACACCGTTGCGGGCCCGAGCGGAACGGGCCAGGGTGACGATCTTGCGGTCCTCGGGATCGAGCGCGGTGCTGTCAGTCATGCCCAGAGCATACGAAGCCCGGCCAGGGCCCCGCGCAGTGGCCGCACCAGCTACCCGGCCACCGGATACATCGACCCACGCCGCCCCTCCGGCGAAGCCAGCCACTCCAGCTTCGCCGCGGTGTTCGCCTCCGGCAGTGGCGTGTGGAGCACGATCGTCAGGTCGGGCCGCGCCGGTACCTGCATGGCGGTGGACTCGACGGCCAGCAGCCCGACCAGCGGATGGTCGAGCTCCTTGCGGATCTGCCCCGGGTACTCGATGTCCCGCCGCTCCCACAGCTCGGTGAACTCGGCGCTGACCGCCTTCAGCCGGGCCAGTATCTCCTGGAAGCCCTCGTCGTCGGGGGCGGCGGCGCAGGAGGCCCGGAACTGGGCGACAACCGTGCGGGCGTTCCGGTCCCAGGTTCGGGACCGGCCCCGGTAGAGGGCGTCGGTGAAGAAGTCGACGATGCAGTTCTGCGTGGTCTCGGGACGCATGCCGAGGGCCATGCCGGCGGCTTCGTTGTACATGACGCAGTTGTAGTACGGGTCCATGATGTGCGCCGGATACGGCATCCACGTGTCGATCAGCCGCCGCAGCCCGTCGCACATGTCCCGGTGCTCGGGGGCGACCTCCGGCGCGGGCGGGTTCAGCCCCGCGAGCGCGTACAGGTGGCGTCGTTCGGCGTTGCCGAGCCGCAGTACGCGGGCGACCGAGTCGAGGACCTGCGGTGAGACGGAGATGTCCCGTCCCTGTTCCAGCCACTGGTACCAGGAAGCGCCGACGCCCGCGAGCACGGCGACCTCCTCGCGTCGCAGACCCGGCGTACGCCGCCGTGCCCCGCCGTCCGGCAGTCCCGCGTCCGCCGGGGAGACCTTGGCACGGCGGCTCATCAGGAACTCGCGCAGTTCACGCAGTCGGTGGGCCTTGAGCGCGTCCTCAGCCACGTATGAATCCCCCTTCTGGTGGCTGGTGTTGCGACCACCAGCATAAGTTCCGGCTCCCCACGGTTATTCCGGCGGCCGGAAGCTCTTGCCATGCCGACCGACACCACGCCCGACACCACGCCCGATACGGCCAAGACCACGGCCGGGCACAAGACCACGGCCACGGCCACTACCGATGCCGCCCCGACCGGTCCCATACCGGCGTCCCCACCCGGCAACACCCGGCTGTCCACCCGCGACAAGCTCGTCCTCTTCGTCCTGTGCGCCGCGCAGTTCATGGTCGCCCTCGACTTCTCCGTGCTGAACGTGGCGCTCCCGGTCCTCGGCCAGGACCTGGGTATGAGCCAGTCCGCCCTCCAGTGGGCGGTCACGGCGTTCGCGCTGCCGTCCGGTGGATTCCTGCTGCTCTTCGGGCGGATGGGCGACCTGTACGGGCGCCGCAAACTGTTCCTCTCCGGCCTGGCCCTCTTCGGCGCGGCCTCGCTGCTGGCGACGTTCGCCTGGGACCCGGCGTCGTTCCTGGCCGGGCGGGCGTTGCAGGGCCTGGGCGCGGCGGCGATCGTGCCGACCGGCATGTCCCTGCTGACCACCACCTTCCCGGAGGGTCCGGCCCGCGACCGCGCCCTCGGCATCAGCGGCACGCTGCTCTCGCTCGGCTTCACCGTCGGCATGGTGGCGGGCGGCGTTCTGACCGACGCGTTCGGCTGGCGCTCCACGATGGGCCTGCTCACGCTCTTCGCCCTGATCGTGCTGCCGCTCGCACCGGCCCTGCTGCCCGAGTCGCGTCACCCTGACCGCCCGCGCCTGGACGTCCCCGGCGCCGTGACCGTCACCGGCGGTCTGCTCGCGCTGATCTACGCCCTGTCGACGGCGGCGGAACACGGCTTCGGCGGCGCGGACGTGATCGCGACGCTGGTCATCGGGGTGGCACTGCTCGCGCTCTTCGGGTATGTCGAGTCCCGTAGCGCGGAGCCCCTGGTATCCCTCCCGATGCTGCGCCGCCGCACGGTGGCGTGGGGCAACCTGGGCGGCCTTGTCACCTTCTCGATGATGTCGACGATCGTCTTCGTCCTGACCCTGTACCTGCAGGAGACCCTGGGGCTCTCCGCCTTCAAGACGGGTCTGGTCTTCGGCGTCCAGGGCCTCTTCTCGGTCGTGGCGGGCATGTACGCCGCGAAGGTCATCGGCCGCTTCGGCGCCCGCCGTACGCTGGTGGGCTCGCTCACCGGCCAGGGCCTGCTCACCGCCACACTGCTCGGCCTCGGCTCCGGCGGCGGGTCCGTCTGGCTGGCCACGGCCGCGGTGTCGCTGGCCAGCATGTGCCATCTGGGCGCGATCATCTCGTACGGCCTGACCGTCACGTCGGGCGTTCCCGACGACGAACAGGGCCTCGCCACGGGCCTGGTGACGTCGACCCAGCAGGTCGGCATCACGATCGGTATCCCGCTGCTGGGCATCCTGGCGACCACGTCCTCGGACCTGCTGTCCGGAGTCCACACAGTCATCGCCCTGGACGCGGCGATCGTGCTCGGTGCGGCGGTGCTGGTGGCGCTGGGACTGGGCCCGGCGTCGCGTGTGCGGCGGGAGGCACGGGCTCGGGCCTGACGGGGGTGGGCCCGAGCGTGCGGAGTGGCGG
>NZ_JBQQCG010000122.1:0-28067 GCF_052245575.1 Streptomyces sp. 2A115
CGCACCGTCCGCGGCCGTCCCCTCGACGGCAAGCGACACGCCGCCCACCGTCTCGAGAGAGTGAGCCTTCTGGATCGTCATCAGGTGTCCCTTCTGGTGAAGTTCCCACCTAATTCATGACACTCCCGCATGCGTCTCGCCGGAGCGGAGACACGGAGCTCGCCCCGGGGTGTCGACGAGCTGCAAACGGATTGTGGACGGCCCTCGCCAGACTGAGTGCGTTGTGGCAAAGGGAGTCCCTGTTCGATGAGCAGGGGCTTCTTCGCGTGCGGGGCATGATCGCGGAGGGGTAGGGGCAGGCAGCGGGCGGCTTGCTGTGGATCGAGGAGGTCGCGATGCCGTCGGTGCTGGGGTTGATGGAACAGCGTGAGGCGCGGGCGAGGCAGGATCTGGAGTCCTGGACGGAGGTCTTGGAGCAGGCTCAGGCGGAGGTGGATGCCGCGCGGGAGCGGGTCGAGCGGGCCCGGGTGGGGCGTGAGGAGCTCGTGTCGGTGCTGGCCGGGGAGAGCCCGGTGAATACGCCGGTTCCGGTGCCGTCTGGTGGGGAGATGGCTGTCGCCGTGGGATCGAGCGGCCCCGGTGCGGGGCATGGCGAGAGGCCGCCGGTGTGGCGGTCGGGCATGGGCGAGGAGGTGCTCAGCGGCCTGTATCGGGAGGTGTTCGCCGCGGTGTTGGTCGCTTCGGGGCCGGTGAACGGGGTGGAGCTGACGCGGGCGGTGGGCCGGGAAGCGGAGATCAAGAACGAGGTGGAGAAGATCCGCCACCGTGCCTACGTGCTGGAGAAGCGGGGCTGGCTGGTGCGGGCGAAGGACGGACGGTTCATGCCTGAGCCCGGAGCAGTCGGCCGGGACGCTTCTCCGGCCAGCGCGGAGCGTCTGCGGCCAGGCGCCGGGACAGCCTGATCACGGCGGCCCACCACACCATCTGGGCGTGGTGGTCGGGGCGGCGTTCGTGGTCGCGGTTGAGGCGGCGTGAGCGGGAGAGCCAGCTCAGCGTCCGCTCCACGACCCACCTGCGGGCCAGTACGACAAATCCGCGTTGTCCGTCGGAGCGGCGCACGACCTCGGTCCGGACTCCGTGACGGGCGAACGCCTTCGCCGGCGCCGGACCCTGGTAGGCACTGTCGACCCACACCAGTTTCAGCAGCCGGCCCGGCTGCTGCATGAACGTCTCCAGCAGTGCGGGGGCGGCCTTGGAGTCGTGCACATCGGCCGTGGTCACGGTCACTTCCAGGAGCAGGCCCTCGGTGTCGGTCAGGATGTGACGCTTGCGGCCGTCACGTGACTTGCCGCCGTCGTATCCGCGGCTGTCCTCGCCGACGGTCTCGGAGGCGTCCACCGACTGACTGTCGATGACTCCCGCGCTGGGCTCGGCGCTGCGGCTGGCGCGCTCCCTCGCCGAACGTCGCAGGCGTTCGTAGAGTTCACGCGCATAGTCGTAGGCCCGCCAGCGGCGGAAGAAGTCGTAGACGGCCCGCCAGTAAGGGAAATCGACCGGCAGAGCCGTCCACTTCACGCCGTTGTCGACCAGGTAGCGCACCGCGTCGAGCATTGTCCGGTGGCAGTACGCCTCGGGGCGCCCGCCCCGTTTCAGGAGCCAGGCCGGCACCGGCATCGCGGCGCGGACCTCGACCCACTCCGCATCCGTCATGTCACTCGGATAGCAGCCTGCCCGCCGTCCCGGAGCGAGCGAACCGAACCGGTGCACGTAGCAGTCACACCCAGGGGTGACCGCGGTGGACGCATGCACAGAGATACTGCTCAACTGATCAGGCAACGGGCTTCCTTGGTGGTGCTGGTGTCGTAACCGCGTCACTACCAAGGGGCCCGTTCTCTCATGCCCGCGACCGCACCCGAACCTCCGTCCAGATGATCACCCGCGCCCGCATGCCTCGAACGAAATCTGGTTTGCCACAACGCACTAAGCGTCACACGCAGGCCGTCCTCGCCCTGGCCCGCCGCCGCGTCAACGTCCTCTGGGCCCTCCTACGCGACGGACGATGCTACGAACCCACGCCGCCCGTCGCCCTCGCGGCTTGACAAACGGCATTAGGAATCGATGTCACAGGACAACTGACCAGTTGACCCGTCTCGCTAAACGTGCGGCAGGGCAGTGCTCTGACCTCGAATGCCTCAGATTGTGCGAGACGCCGGGCGTACATCGGTCTCGTTCAACCTGAATAGGTCGTTCCTTCCTGCTGTATCTGGGCGCCGGTGTCGGCCCTAACCGGCTTCTGGTGCGCCTAGGAGAACTTGTACCCGGTGAAGTCGGCGACGTGGACGTATCCGATGCGCTGGTAGAGGGCGTTGCTCGTGGGGTTGGCCGGGTCCGCGAACAGGACGACGTCCGTGGCGCCCGCGGCCAGCGCGGCCCTGCTCACCTCGACCGTCACAGCGCCCGCGTAGCCGCGCCCCCGCAGGTGGGCCGGGGTGTAGACGGGGTCCACCCGGATCATGCCGCCGACGATCGAAGTCACGGCCGCCATGGAAGCAGGGGTGCCGTCCGGTGTTTCCCACAACGTGAAGTGTCGGTCGCCGAAGCGCGAGTCGGCCCAGGAGCCGGAGTCGATCAAGTCGATGGAGATCTGCTCCCCGACGTTGATGCAGAACTCACGGCACCAGCGCACGACTTGCTCATGGTCCTTGCGGCCCGCGATGCGACCCCGGCCCTCTGGGCGCGGCTGCGGTGGGGTGAGCGCACCGAGACGGTATAGATGAGTCCGCCAGAAGGGTACCGACGCTGCGCTCGTGTGCCGCTGCCATGCCTCGGCGAAAGCGGCGGCGGTGTCGTGGTCCGCGATGACGCCGGAGGGGGAATGGCCGAGGCCAGCCAGGTGAGTGGCGAGAGCGCCGGCCTGCTCGGCAGAGAGCGGGGTGACGCTCAGGTATCCACGCGGAGTGCGATAAAAGATGGCACGGACCTCGCCTCCTGACTCCAGTCGGCCGAAGACGGTGGCTTCGGCACCGTGTGCGTCCGCCCCGCGTGTTCGCAGTTTCTCGATGTCCGTCAGGGGCGTGTTGTGCAGGGCAGGCCGCGAGCGCAGGAAGTCTCCGGCTCGGGCGAGGAAGTCGTCGACGTCGTCGGTGAGTTGCCAGTCATCCGGGCGCATGCTTCATGATCCCGGATGGATTGATCGAGACGCCTCACCAGATGCCCGACATTGAGCGAGACGTACGGGCGGATGCCTCACGAAGACCGGGATTGCCTCAACTTCGCAGAGACAGGTCAGCCCTTCACGGTCTTCCTCATCACGCCCGAAGTCTTCGCCACCAGCCGGTTCCCAATCTGGGAACCGGCCATGACCACCCGAACCGACGACGTCGTGTGGTCGCTTCAGTTGGCCAGTGAGCACTCGAGTTGACCACAAGCTCAAGGCGGTGCCATCGCTGTGACTGACGCGCGGCCGCCCGATTCGGGTGGACCTTGCGAGGCCCACCCGAATCAGCAGAACGGTCGGAACTCCTTGAAATTGGGCGTCGGGCGGGGATCGGGCAGCCGGTAGGCGCCGGTCCGCGGCCGACCACTGGCCGGGTCGGTGGTCCCGTCGGCCAGAGCGCCCGGCATCGGACGCCACCCCAGATTGGTCGCGAAGTACGCCACGGCAGCGCCGACCGATGGCCACCAGACATCGTCGAGCAGCACGATGCCGCCAGGTCGGACGATCTCGCCCAGGAAGTGGAGGTCGACGAACACGTTGTGGAAGTGGTGGCTGCCGTCGACGAACGCTGCGTCCGCGGCGAAACCCGCGTCGGCCAACCGGGCAAGGAAGCGCTGCGATGGTTCGGTCACCAGCTCGGCGATGTCGTCCAGGCTGGCGCTGCGCAGCAGCTCCCACCCGACACCGTCGTACGCCGTGTACTGGAACGGGTCGATCACCACATGCCGAGGATTCCGTGAACCAATGCGCAGCAGCGCCTCGCCGATGGCCAGCGCCGAGCTGGCATAGGCGAGCCCGATCTCGACGACCGTGCCGACTCGCTCTTCCACCAGAAGGTCAAGTACCTGATCACAGTCGCTCTCCGGCAGCGTGACGGTGGCGAAGTCCGGACCACCATCGGGACTCCGCGGCGGCCCGTGCTTGGTGAGCTCGCGACGTACGGCGGCCACTCGATCCGGCCACTCGCCTCCGACTCCGCCCGGTTGCACGATCGAGTTCACCAGCCACACTCCTTCTGGCTAAGGGCACGGGACATGGTCAACTGTGACACTCAGAGCGGCCAACTGAAGGGTTCTGACCGTTCTTCCGGATGCTGTTGGTGATCTTCACTCGGTGGGGTGAAGTCTGCCGATCGTGGCTGTGTTGATGTCCTCATGGTGCTGCGCTGGTGGGAGCGGGGCGGTTTCGGCGGTCGGAGGGGTGACCGCGGTGGCAATGGGTGCGGTTTCGGGGCGGGTGATTCCGCCGTTGACGGTGCGGATGGCACGCGCGAGTAATCCTCGTGGCACGGCCGCGATGTGGGTGCGTGATCGGCTGGACGGCCTGTTCACGGATGGCGATTTCACCGCCTGGTATCCGGCGGACGGACGGCGTGGGCTGTCGTCGGCTCCGATGGCTCTGGTGTCGGTGCTGCAGTACGCGGAGAACCTCACTGACCGGCAGGCGGCGGACGCGGTTCGCTGCCGCCTGGACTGGAAGTACTGTCTGGGCCTTGAGCTGGACGATCCGGGATTCGACTTCACGGTCCTGAGCGAATTCCGCGGCCGGATGGCCGAAGGCGACCGCGCGGACCGGCTCTTGGCGCTGGTCGTGGACCGGCTCGCAGAAGCCGGGCTGGTCAAGCGGCGGGGACGGATCCGGACGGATTCCACCCACGTGCTGGCGGCGGTGCGCCATCTGAACCGGGGTGAACTGGTCGCTGAGACGCTGCGCTGTGCTCTGGAGGAACTCGCGCTGCAGGGCGAGACGTGGCTGGCGGCTCTCGTGACTCCTGACTGGGCGGACCGGTATGGCCGGCCGGTGCGTTATGACCGGCTTCCCCGCGGCAAAGACGCATTGCTCGCCTGGGTGCTGCGGGTGGGTGAGGACGGGCTGCACATCCTGCGCGCCGTCTATCACGACGATGCTCCGCCTGGCCTGCGGGAGTTGAGGTCGGTGCAGGTCCTGCGGCAGGTCTGGGTCCAGCAGTACTGGCACGACGAAGCGGGCCAACTCCGCTGGCGGGCGGCGAAGTCGACCCGTGACCGGGCCAGCCGGAGGGCGATGGAACAGAGGAACACCAGCAAGACCTCAGCAGACGGCCGGCCGGATCCTGCTTCAGCACGGGTGCCGTGGTCCACGATGGAGATCGTCACCCCGCACGATCCCGAGGCCCGTTACAGCCAGAAGGTCACCGCGGCTGGCCAGCGCGACTGGATCGGCTATCGCGATCACCAGACCGAGACCTGCGATGAAACGAGTCCCAACGTCATCGTCCAGGTCGTCACCCGCCCGGCGCCGCAGCAGGACATCGATGCCCTCGACGACATCCACCGACAGCTGACCCGCCAGGGCTTTCAGCCCGTCGAGCACATTGTCGACGGCGGCTATGTCACCCCGGACAGCATCCACCAAGCGGCCATGACCTGGGATATCCCCTTGCTCGGCCCGGTCCGCGAGGACCCACATGCCGCCCAGCGGCCGGGCTTCACGAAGGAGGACTTCCACATCGACTGGGACAACCGCACCCTCACCTGCCCGAACGGCATCACCAGCCCGCCCTGGAAACCCACCTTGGGCGACGGGCATCCCCGGCTGTCCGTCCTCTTCCCCCGCAAGGCATGCCGGGAATGCGACGACCGCGTGAAGTGCACCGGCAATGTCGACGGCAAAGGGCGCCACATCCTCCTGCTGCCCGAGCCCCAGCAGAAGATCCAGTCACAGGTCAGGAAAGACCAGAAGACCAGCAACTGGCAGCGGCGCTATGCCATCCGCGCAGGCTGCGAGGCCACTGTCTCAGAAACGGTCCACGCTCATGGCCTGCGCCACTGCCGCTATCGCGGCCTGGCAAAGACACACGTCCAGCACGTGCTCACAGCTGCTGGAACCAACATCGTCCGACTCAGCGAATGCTTCCCGCCCGGCACCACACCGGCTTCTCCGCCACGACCACCCAGCCACTTCCAGCGGCTCTGCCAGAGGCTAACGACCTAGAGATCACCAACAGCATCCTTCTTGTGATCCTGTGACGTAGTGTTACAAGCCCTTCGACGGTTGACCGTTCGTGTGATTGCAGCGAGCTCTGGAGCACCTGCTCCCGCTTCCGCACCGACCGGACCATTCCATCGCGCGCAGCGCCTGTCATCCGATGAGCCTGTGCAGTACAGGGACGGCGGCTCCGGTGGCCACAGCGCCGGCGAGGACCGACGCAACCGAAGAGTTGCCGTCCAGGTAGGTGAGTCCGCCAACCAGCACGCCGAGCAGGACTCCGATCAGCAGGACGAGCGCGCTGTGCACGCTCAGCAGAGGCGATGCCTCGGCCGAGGCCGACGCCGATGCCGATGCCGATGCCGATGCTGCCAGCTCTGGTCCGGTCGGGTCAGGGGTGTGAGCCGGCGTCGGTCCCGGTTGCGAAGTCACCATGTCTCCTTGAGGTGTTGGGGGCTAAAGTGCCGATTCATATGTCGGAGGGGTGGCACGATCCCACGGAGAAATCTCTGAGACGGTCTCTGCACATCAGCCACAAAGGATCTTGAAGTGGCCCGTGGGACCGCAGCGAACTCGGCACATAGAAGTGGTTCACCGAGTTCCGAACCAATCGGGGCGAGTTCACGCAATGACGGAAAGGCACTGGGATGGGCGGCGAGGATGAGGACAGTAGGTCCGCGGACCCGCGTTTGCCCCAGGATGATCCTGAGGCAGATGTCCCCCTCGTCCGGCAGCAGGGGGACCAGCAACTGCTGAAGGCTCTGGCCAACGAGGGCTTCGCCGGTCCGCGGTACGTCCGCTTCAGGGAGGAGCTGGCCCGCTACGGCATCTCCGTACTGCAGGCATGGATGTGCACCGGCTGGGTGTTCACCCTCACGGCCCGGCGCGGCTTCGACCTGTCGCCGACAGACTCCGAGCTGGCAGAACTGGCGCAGAACGGCGAGTTGAGGTGGGACCTGGCGACCATGACCGTGGCTCTCACTCTGCCACGCTTCCGTGACCAGGCGCTGGTAGGCGGCAGATGGCAGCCCACCGCTGGTGCAAGCATCGCCACGTATTTCATGGGCGCCTGCCTGAACGTCTTCCCTAACGAATACCGAAGCCATCGAACAGCGGCAAAGAGGTGGAACCGGGCCCGAGACCTGTCGGCGACCTGGGCAGCTGAACCGCACGGCGACATCGACCCCGTACTGGCGAGCCTGCATGCGGAGGAGAAACTGCGTAGCCTGGATCCACGTACCAGGGTGATCGTGGTATTGACCCTCCAGGGATACGCGCAGCAGGAGATCGCGGAGATCCTGAACATGTCCTCCGCGAAAGCGGTCGAAGGGGTGCTGTACCGCTTGCGGCAACAGACAAAGTTGGACAGAAAGGGGGAAGGCGATGTCTAGCGACACAACTGAGCTCCTCGGTGCAGAGCCGCCCGCCTTCCACGTCCTCCAGCACACGCTCGACATCCGGCCGCACAGTGTCGGGGACGGCCAGTCATCCGGCACGGACAGCGAGTTCGAGACTCTGCTCGAAAACTCGTCATTGGGCACCGACGGTGCGCGACGCCTGCGCGAGCGCACCCCGCTCACCACCGCACGCTCGGTAGCAGGCGAAGGCCCACAGCAGCGGTCCGTACCGCGCGCGGATCTCGTGGACATTGCGGGGTCGAACGACGAACGCCTGCGCGCCATCCTCAGAGAAGCCAGGTTCGTTCTCTTCGACTTCGACGGACCGATCTGCCGACTGTTCGGGGGCCACCCGGCACAGCAGGCCGCAGAGAGCCTTGTCAACTTCCTCGAATTGCAGGGACTGATCGGATCGCGGACGCCGAAGGAGTTCACTTCTGACGATCCATACGCCATCTTCCGCGCGCTCGCCCTCCAGAGCCCGGACAGCGACCTGGTGTACGAGCTGGAAGAGCGCCTCACCCAGGAAGAGCTGCGTGCGGTATCTCAGGCCATGCCCACCGCCTACGCCGATCCGCTCCTCCGCACCTGGAACGCACGCGGAGCACGTCTGGGGGTCTGCACGCCCGTCTCCTCACGGGCAGCGCAGTCCTACCTCGCTTCCCGCCGCCTGGCCGACTGCCTCGCTGCACCCGTCTTCGGCCGCAGGTACCAGCAACGCCTTGAGCCCATTCCGTACCGTATCGACTACGCCATGGCCACGATGGCCGCTCGCCCCGACTCCACCGTGATGATCGGCAGCAGCCCGGGAGCAATCGAGGCCGCTCGACAGGCGGGTATTCCCTTCTTCGGCTACGGGCGCCGCGAACGCGTCGAAAAGGAGCTGTTGGCCGCTGGCGCCACATGCACCGTGTCCTCACTCGAACCCGTGCTGCGTATTGTGCGAGACGCTGTCTGATCGCACTCGAACCACACCGTCTGCCGCCCCCGGAACGGGGGGGGCGGCTCCCCGCCTGTCCGCTACCCCGTCGAACAGGACCAGCCTGACCCTCGCGCGGGACGGGCGGCCGACGCGCGTAGGGCTCTGATTCACCTCCTGTGTGCCGGTGACGGGCAGCCACGGGCAGCTGGAATGATGGCCGTTCGTGTGATTGCAGCTTGTTCTCGGCGGTCTTCGGCCATCTGGCGTCTGTGGTGGTCGAGGAGGTCGTGGTGGACGATGCCGTGGTGGTCTTCGCGGCGCGGACCGCTACCCGGGAGGCGGCCTGCCCAGGCTGTGGCCGGGTGTCCGCGCGTGTCCACGGCGGCTACCGGTGGCGCCTGGCCGACCTGGCGGTGGCCGGTCGGAGGGTCGTGATCGACTTGGCGGTGCGGCGGTTCCGGTGCCGGACGGCGGAGTGCGGACGCCGTACGTTCGTCGAGCAAGTGGACGGGCTCACCGAGAGGTTCGCGCGGCGCACATCGTCCTTGCGGTGGACGTTGGAGAAGATCGCGCTGGCCCTGGCGGGGCGCCCAGCGGCCCGGCTGGCCCGGCATCTGTCGATCCCCGCCAGCGCGAACTCCATGCTCAGACTGGTGCGCGGGCTCCCGGACAAACAGCCCGACACCGCACCGCGCGTGATGGGGTGTGGATGATTTCGCGTTCAGGAAGGGCCACGTCTACGGCACGATCATCGTGAACGTGGAGACAGGCGAGCCGGTGGATGTGCTGCCCGACCGCACCGCGGACACGCTCATATCCTGGCTGCGTGACCATCCCGGCGCCGAGATCGTGTGCCGGGACAGGGCCAGCGCGTACGCCGAGGCTGTCCGCACCACCTGCCCCGACGCCATCCAGGTCGCGGACAGGTATCACTTGTGGATGAACCTGTGCGAGGCCGTCGAGAAGTGCGTCGCCGAACACCGAAAGTGCCTGGCCGAGCCCGCCCTGGCCTCCTGCGACTGGGTCCGCAAAGGGCTGCCGCTGTGTCTGATCGGCGACTCAGGCACAGGCAAGTCGCACCTGCTGATCTCGCTGGGCACCGAGGCCGCGATGGCCGGCTTCCGGGTCAAGTACGTCCTGGCCACCAAGCTCGTCAACGAACTCGTCGAGGCCGCCGACGAGAAACTGCTGACCCAGACGATCGCCCGCTACGGACGGGTCGATCTTCTCTGTATTGACGAGTTGGGCTATATGGAGCTGGACCGGCGCGGAGCCGAGCTGCTGTTCCAGGTTTTGACCGAGCGCGAGGAAAAGCGACCTGCCCGTCACCGCCGAGTCGCTGCTCCGAGCCGGTCCCTGGGCAGCGGTGAGAACACGGCTGCCCAGGCCCTGGAGCCGTTTTCCCTACTGGAGACCCGCCTGCGCTGAACGCTGCCTCCCTGCGGAACGCGGTCGGCGGCGTCGACGCCGTCGTCCTCACCCACGGATCCGGCGGCGACTCCCGCCGGGACGCCCGTGCGCACGTCGACTACGGCGGCGTACGCAACATCCTGCGCGCTCTCGACGACGCCCGGCCGCGCGTGGCGCTGATGATGTCCATCCACGCGACGCGCAGCGACATCCCCGGTGCCACTCCGTGGAAGCGGCGCCCCGAGCGTCTTCTGCGGGCCAGCGGCTTGCCCTACACCATCGTCCGACCCGGCTGGTTCGACCACGCCGGCCCGACGCAGCGGCGCCTCGTCCTGGAGCAGGGCGGCACCGCCGACGGGGGGATCGCCCGCGACCAGATCGCCGAGACGCTCATCCGAAGCCTGCTGACGGACACCGCGTTGGGCAAGACGTTCGAGCTCATCGCCAACGAGGGCGAAGAGCCGTCCGACTGGGCGGGCTCTTCGGCGCCCTCAAGACCGACGAGTCCGGCTCCGTGGACGGCGTGTTGGACCCGGCCGACCTTCCCGTCGAACCCGAGCCGCGGACGGTCCGTGCGGATCTCGATGCCGTCCGTTCTCTTCGCGGAAGCAGCGAATGACAGCGGGTGGATTCGGCACGGGCAGGGCGAACCGGCCGCGCCACGGCGAGGCACGCTCTCTTCGCAGCGTACTTTTTGGAGGAGCCACCATCATGACCAGCGTCCGGATCACGGGCTGTTCCACGTCATCGCTAAGCAGAGTGGCGCCGGAAGTCACCAAGTGACCTGCCGCGACCTCCCCCTTTGCTGTCGTGGCGCCCCTTTCGGCCTTCCGGCCTGGGTGATCATTCGGCACGCCCGGGTGGACCGGTTCAGCCTGCCCGGCAGAACGGGGCCTTGCCCATGGCGGACTCGATGCCGCCGAGGATCAGGTTCTGGAACTGTTCGGCCCCGGGGAATGAGCCATCGGCCGAGAAGGCCTTGGCGTCATGGCCGAGGGTGGTGAGCCAGGCGCGTCCGCCGTCGTAGTACTGGCACCAGGCGACCGGGTGGTGTTTGCCATGTCCGGGGTGACCTTGGTTGCCCGTGACGCCCTCGGCGAGCGTGGATGCGTCGACGGAGGCCAGGAGACGGACCTTCGAGGGGGCCGGGACGAGGTTGTACCACTCGTCGGTGAAGTCCCAGCGCGTCGGGAGATCTGAGGTGGAAGAGTCGTGGCGGTCCTGGACGACGACCGTGCCGGGCTGGTTGGGGCCGTGGTCGTAGAAGTTCGCGCCACCCAGCAGGCCTTCGTACCAGGGCCAGTTGTACTCCGTACCGAAGGCGTTGTGGATCCCGACGAAGCCTCCGCCGCCGCGGACGTACTGACGCAGGGAGGTCTGCGCGGCGTCGTCGAGGGTGTCGCGGCTGGTCGAGTAGAAGACGACCGCGTTGTACCGGAAGAGCCGTGAGGGTGTGGAGAGTTGGGTGACGTCTTCGGTCCAGTCGACGGTGAAGCCGTTCTCCGTGCCCATCTTGACGAGGGCGTTCTGCACCACGTTGGTGTCGGCGAGCGCGGGGTTGACTCCGGTGCCGAGTGCGGGGCCGAGGTTCGCGTGGCGGGGGCCCGCGGTCCGGGTGTAGAGGAGCACTCGGTAGCCGTCGGTGGCCGGGGAGAAGTTGCCCCAGTCGTGGTAGCACTTGGGGCTGGTGCCACGGCAGACCCCGTAGTCGGGGTCGCCGAGCTCCCTGGCTCCGGCTCCGGTGGGTTGGCCCGCACCTTGTCCTGGCGTTTGGTGTTGGAGGCCGAAGAAGGCGGCCAGGGCGATGAGGAGCGTGGCGCTGACGGCGGCCAGTACGGACACCGTCATACGTGCTGTACGTGCTCTGGGCGTCATGACGGCCGGTCCTCTCACTGGACGACGATCTTGCCGGTGGACTGGGGGAAGGCCGGGTCGTTGTAGAAGTACTCGCCGGGCTTGCTGAAGGTGTACGTGTACGACTGGCCCGGCATCAGCAGCCCGGTGTCGAACTCCGCGTCGAAGAACGCCACCGCGCCGTGCGCCTGCTGGTTGCCGGCGGGATTGGTGAAGGTGACGGTCGTGCCGGCCGGGACCGTCAGGTGCTGGGGTGCCATGGCGTTCTGGGCGACCGTGTTCTCGGTGGCGCCGGGTGTGCCCGTGGCGGTGTTCCAGACGCGGCCGAGGGTGATGGTGTTGCCCGCTGTCGCACCGGTGACGGCGGCGGTCCGGATCTGGTTGCGGCGGGACGGCGGGGTGGGTGCGGGGGCCTGTTCGACCTTGGCGCCGAGCTTGAACGCCCAGAGTCGGTCGCCCCGCGGGATGTCGGGGAAGGGGAGGCCGTTCCCGCCGGCGAGCACGGCGACGTACTGCTCGCCGTCGATCTCGTACGAGACCGGGATGGTGTTGACCCCGGCGCCGCACTGCCAGGTCCACAGGGTCGTTCCGTCGGTGTCGTCCATCGCTTCGAGCACGCCGTCCGGGCGGCCCTGGAAGAGGACGCGGCCCGCGGTGGAGAGGATGCCGTTGCCGTGGGCCAGCGACCAGGGGCCCTCCTTGCGCCAGGCGACCGTGTTGGAGCGGGGGTCCACCGCGACCAGACCGCCGCCGAACAGTTCACCGAGGGGGCGGGCCGTGTTGACGCGGCCGCCGCGGGTGTTGGAGTAGGAGGAGTTGACGAGGCCGTAGCCGACGTAGACGTGTCCGGTTTTGGGGCTGAAGGACGGGAAGCCCCAGTCGGCTCCGCCGCCCGCGCCCGGGAAGATGATGGTGGCCCGGTCCCAGAAGACGGTGTACAGGCCGCCTGCCGGGTAGAAGGGCACGGGCCGGGTCGTCTTGTCGAACTCCGGGTACGGGGAGACGAAGGGCTTGCCGCCGGGGAAGGGCTGGGTGGGTGAGGTCTTCTGCAGGGCGTGCTGTGGGACCGGCCGCTCCTCCATGCCGTGCACGGCCTCGCCGGTGCGGCGGTCGAGGATGTAGTACCAGCAGGTTTTCGAGCCGTAGACGACGACCTTGCGCCTCCTGCCGTCGATGAGGAGATCGGCGAGCACAGGTGCCATGACGTTGTCGGCGTCCCAGATGTCGTGGTGGACGGACTGGAAGTGCCAGCGCCGCTTGCCGGTCTTGGCGTCGATGGCGACGATCGAGTTGGCGAAGAGGTTGTCGCCGCCTCGCGAGGATCCGTCCGTACGGGGATACGGGTTGCCGAACGTCCAGTAGACCAGGCCGAGTTCGGGGTCGACGGCCGGGTGGATCCAGGGGACCGCGCCGCCGGTCTTCCAGGAGTCGCCTTCCCAGGTGTCGTGCCCGAACTCCCCCGGTCCCGGCGGGCCCCAGAAGGTCCACACGACGTCGCCGGTATCGGCGTTCAGCGCGTATCCGCGGCCGCGTGCGCCGGCGGTTGAGCCCTCGGTGCCGATGTAGATCAGGCCGTCCCAGTGGACGACCGCGCCTGCCAGTCCCCCGCTGTTGCCGCCACACTGGCCGCTGTCGTTGTCGCAGCCGTCGTCGCCGCCGTTGTCGTCGACGATAAGCGGCTTCTGCCAGCGGATCGCTCCGGTCTTCTGGTCGAGGGCGTAGACGATGTTGGCGCCCGAGATGGTGAAGACCTTGCCGTCCGCGACGGCGACGCCGCGCATGTTGGTGGTCTCGGTGCCGAGGTTGGCCTTCCAGATCACCTCGCCGGTCCTGCCGTTGACGGCGAAGACGTTCTGCTGGGTGGTCTCGACGTACAGCACACCGTCCTGCACGACGATCGTGCACTGCTGGTACGCGCTGGTGGAGCCGCCCTCCAGGTTGATGTGCCAGGCGCCGCCGAGCCTCTTGATGTTCTGCGGCGTGATGTCGCGGAGCGTGGAGTGGTTCTGGTTGCCGTAATTGCCGCCGACCTTGGGCCAGTTGGCGCCGGTGGTGCCGAGTGCGGCGGACTGCGGGGGCACGGGGAGCGCCAGGCCGGAGGACGTCTTCGAGGCGGCGTTCGGGGCCGCTTCGGCGGGGGATGTCAGGGTGGGGACGGTGGCCGCGCTGCCCGCCGCGGCTGTCAGGAGGAAGGTGCGTCTTTCCATCGTTCAGTTCCCTCGATTCGATCAAGGTCCGCTAGATGGTCCGCGCAATCCACAGAATGGGTTCGCGTGATGGGAGGTCACGTTAGGGACGGCTGTACGTCCGTGACAAGACACGCGGCAGGGGATTTTCGGGCGACGGGGGTCAACCGTGCGTCAGGTGCGCGGTGTTGGTGCCGCCAGGTGGACCGGCACCATGGAGGGCGGCATGGGACTCTTGTTGCGTCGCCCCTGACCCGTCTCCTCCCACGCGTGCGCGAGGATGCCGACGCTGCGGCTGAGCACGAACAGGCCGCGGGCCAGCGGCGCGGCGAAGCCCAACTCGGCGTAGATGACGGCGGTGGCGCCGTCGATGTTCATGGGTACGGGCTTCCTCCCCTCGCGCCCACGATTGAGATGCGCCTCCACGGCGCGGGCCGCCCGCAGGTGAGCGCCCGTCACCAAGCCGTCCGCCACGGCCCGGTCCACCAGGGCGAGCAGCGGGTCGCGGCGCGGGTCGCGGGGGTGGAAGCGATGGCCGAATCCGGGCAGATAGCGCGAGCGGGACCGCCACTCGGCGACGACCTCCGTCACGGCGCTATCGAACTCCCGGCTCTGGTCGTGCCGTTCGGCTCGTTCGACGATGTCACTCAGCAGCTGCACGCACTGCTGACCCGCTCCGCCGTGCACATCACCGAGCATGTTCACCCCGGTGGCGACGGCGCTGTTGAGCCCGATCCCGCAGGTCGCTGCCATGCGGGCGGCGGCGATCGAGGGAGCCTGCGGCCCGTGGTCGACGCCTGCCACCAGGGCCGCCTCCAGGAGCCTGGCCTGCTCGGGACGGGGCAGTTCACCGCGGAGCATCAGCCAGATGGTCTCGACGAAGGTCACGTGGCCGATCAGGTCCTGTACGGGATGCTCACGCAGTTCGATGATGCCGGGTTCGACCCGGCTGACGGCGGTGGCCCACCACTGGGCGACCAGGCCGTCCTGCGGCCCGGCCGTCATGAGGCCGGCGCCTCGGCGGCCTGGCGGTGCGCCCGCCAGCGGTCGATCAGCAACTCCCGCTCCTCGCCGTGCTGGTCGAGCAGCGGGGGCGGGGAGTCCGGCGCGAGGGGTTCGCCGTCCACCAGCACGCCGTTGCCGCTGGCCCGCAGCGTGCGGCCGGAGCCGTCCGGGTAGGGCAGGTCGGTGAAGAAGCCGCGGTGCGCCAGCTGTTCCAGCTCCACGGCCTCGGGGACCGTCAGGACGCGGGCGGCCGGGACCCCGGCGGCGGACAGCGTCGCCTCCCACTCCAGGGCCGTCTTCTGGCGCAGCGCCGCGTTCAGCTCGGCGTTGAGTTCCGCGCGGTGCAGTTTGCGCGCCTCGCGCTCGGTGAACCTCGGGTCGTCGATCAGGTGGGGCAGCCCGGCGAGGCGGCAGAGCGTGACGAACTGCTCCTGGCGATTGGCCGCGATGTTCAGTCCCCCGTCGGCGGTCTCGAAAGTCCCTGAAGGCGCGGCGGTGGCGTTCTGGTCGCCCATCGGTTCCGGATCGACGCCGCTGATCAGGTAGTTGGAGACGGCCCAGCCCATCGCGGAGAGGGAGACCTCCAGCATGGAGACGTCCAGCCGCGCCCCCTGCCCGGTCTTCTCCCGTCCCAGCAGGGCCGCGCTGATCGCGAGGGCCGCACCGAGGCCGCCGAGCGAGTCGCACACGGGGAAGCCCACCCTGAGCGGTGCGGTGTCGGTCGTACCGGTGATGCTCATCATGCCGGACAGGCCCTGGATGATCTGGTCGTAGGCGGGGGCGGCGCTCATCGGTCCCGACTGCCCGAAGCCGGTGATCGCGCAGCTGACCAGGCGCGGATTGAGCTCCCGCAGCCGGTCGGCGCCGTATCCCATCCGGGCCAGCACCCCGGCCCGGAAGTTCTCGAGGAGGACGTCCGCGCCACACACCAGTTCCTCGAAGTCGGCTCGGTCGCCGGGGTCCTTGAGGTCGAGCGCGAGGGACTTCTTGCCGGCGTTCTGGGCGAGGAAGGAGGCGCCGATACCGGCCCGGTTGAGCTCCGGATCAGGGCCGAGGCTCCGGGCGAGATCGCCCCTGCCCGGCTGTTCGACCTTGACGACCTCGGCGCCGAGGAGCATGAGGTGGTAACTGCAGTACGGCCCTGCCAGCACGTTGGTGAGATCGAGTACGCGGATTCCTGAGAGCGGTCGTTCGGGCATGCACCGGCTCCTTCTGCGGTTCCTGCGGCTTCTGTGACTGCTCTGGGTTCTGTGGCTGCTGTCGTGGGCTCATTTCGTCGGGCTGAGCGGGTGGTCGAAGCCCTGCTCCGACATCTGCCGGGCGACCTCGGTGAGTGCGGTGGCGAACCGCTCGATGACGGACTCGGGAAAGCGGTGGCTGGGTCCGCTGAGCGAGAGCGAGGCGACGACGGCTCCGCTGCGGCCGACGACGGGTACAGCCACGGCCGTCAGCCCTTCGTCACGCTCGCCCCGGCTGACCGCGAAGCCGCGCTCCGCCGCCAGGTCCGCCCACACCCGCAGCTGCCTGGCATGTCCCTCGCCGTGCGGGGAACCCGCGGCGATCCGGTGCAGCAGGGCGTCGGGTGCCGTCCGAAGCAGGATCTTGGACGAGGCGCCCGCCCACAGCGGGAGTTCGTCGCCGACCCGCACCACATGGCGCAATGGCTGCGGGCTCTCCTGCTGGGCCACGCAGACGCGGGACAGGCCTCGCAACATAAAGAGATTGACCGTCTCCTGCTGCTCCTCGGCCAGCTCGCGCATCAACTTGCGGGTCTCACGGGGCAGTTCCCAGCTGGTGTGGGCCAGGTGCGCCCAGCGCCACAGGCCGGGACCCGCGGTGTAGCCGGCCGGGGTGTCCCAGAGCAGACCGCACTGCTCGAGTGTCTGCACCAGGCGGACCACAGTGGTCTTGGCCAGGCCGGTGGCGTCGACGATCTCCCTCAGCGTGACCGTCGGCTGATCCTCGGTCAGCAGTCCCAGGATGTCCAGAGCCCTGCGCACACTGCGCACCCCGGTCGCCTCGGCCGCACGCTCATGGTCGGTCTCGCTCACGCGCCTTCTCCCTCCGCTTCGAAACTTCCTCGAACGGCCCTCTTGCCACCGCGAGTTGGCGCCCGTACGTTACACGCCGACCCACAGAGCAGTCCACCAGTACCACTTAGCGGTTTCCTGGGAGATCTCATGCTCGATTCCCTTCTCAAGGCCGGCGCGGACACGGCGGTGGCCGAAGCGCCCCCGTATGTCGCCGGCCAGTGGGGTGGCAACGGTCCGGCGCTGGCCCGAACGGGCCCGTACCTGCGCCGCGTTGTCAGTAGGACGACCACGGCGACCGGGGAGGAGATCTCCCGCGCTGTCGCCTACGCCCCCTCCTCAGCCCGAACGGTGGCCGGGCTCGCACCCGCTCTGCGCGCAGACGTCCTGGAGCGAGCATCCCGCGCCGCCTCGGCCCACCGCGAGGGTCTGGCCCGCCTCCTCGCCCTGGAGTTGGGCAAACCGCTCAAGGACGGGCTCGGTGAGATCGACCGGGTGGCGGACACCTTCGCGGTGTGCGCGTCGGAGGCGCGTCACATCGGCGGCGAGACACTGCCCGTCGCGGGCTGGCAGCGCGGCATCGGCAACACGGCCTTCACCTATCGCGCCCCGGCCGGGGTGGCCCTCGCCATCACCCCCTTCAACGCCCCCGCGAACCTCCTTGCCCACAAGCTCGGCGCCTCCTTCGCCGCGGGCAACACCACACTCGTCAAGGCCCCACCCCAGGCCCCGGCCGCCACCGCCGCGATCGTGGCGCTGCTCCTGGAGTCCGGAATGCCGCCGCAGGCCGTGCAGTTGCTGCACGGCGGCGGCGAGGTGGGAGCACTGCTCTGCGCGGCCGACGATGTGGCTGTCATCAGCTTCACCGGCAGTGCGGCGACCGGCCGGGCCGTCGCCCGCGCGGCCGGGGCCAAGCGCCTGGTCCTCGAACTGGGCGGGAACGCCGCCACGATCGTCTGCGAGGACGCCGACATCGCACAGGCCGCGAAGGAGTGCGCCCGCACCGGTTACAGCAACTCCGGCCAGAGCTGCATCTCCGTCCAGCGCGTCTACGTCCACCGCTCCCGCTACGACGCCTTCCTCGACGCCTTCACCGCCTCCGTCGACACCCTGAAGGTCGGCGACCCGCTCGACCCGGCCACCGATGTCGGCTCGATGGTCGACGAGGAGGCCGCCGAACGCGTGGTGCGCTGGTCGGCCGAGGCCGCCGGCTCCGGCGCCCGCGTGCTGCGCGGCGGCACCCGCGACGGCGCCACCGCCACGCCCACCATCGTGGCAGACCCGGCGCCGGACTCCTCGGTCGTGGTCCACGAGGTCTTCGGAGCACTGGTCGCAGTGCTCCCGTACGACGACTTCGGCGCGGTCATCGAGTCCTGCAACACCAGCCGCTACGGCTTGCAAGCGGGGCTGTTCACCCGCGACATGGGGCGCATCATCACCGCCTGGCGCGAGCTGGAGACCGGCGCGCTGATCGCCGGCGGCAGCTCCAACTACCGCCTCGACCACGTCCCCTTCGGCGGCGTCAAGGACTCCGGGTTCGGACGCGAGACACCCCGCTCGATGATCGACGACTACACGGTCGTCAAGACCCTGCTGCTCCGCGGACTGTCCGTCTGGGGCGACACAACCGCCATCGACGCGACCACCACCGACACGACCTCCATCGACGGGGAGACCGACGCATGAGCGTGACCGCCGCCGAAGCCCTGGTCGACCAGCTGGAGTCGTACGGAGTCGAGTACGTCTTCGGCACCTGTGGCCACACCAACATCGCTCTGCTGGACGCGCTCGGCCCCAGCTCGATCGAGTTCGTGATCGCCCGCCACGAGCAGGCCGCCGCGCACGCCGGCGACGGCTACACCCGCGCCTCCGGCAAACCCGGTGTCCTGCTCACCCACGTCGGTCCCGGCATGATGAACGCGGTCACCGGAGTGGCCACCGCCGCCCTCGACTCGATTCCGCTGATCGTCATCTCCGGCGACGTCCCCTCCTACTACTCCGGCCGCCACCCGCACCAGGAGGTCAATCTTCACGCGGACGCCGACCAGACCGCGATCTACCGGCCGTTCACCAAGCGCGCCTGGAACGTGCACCGCGTCCAGGATCTGGCCCGTACGACCGAGCGGGCGTTCTGGACGGCGACCTCCGGGCGGCCGGGAGCCGTGCTCGTCAACGTACCGATGGACGTGTTCAGCCGTCAGGTCGAGGAGTACGCCGGTGAGTATCCGCTTCCCGGCAGCGCCACGCTCCCCGGTCTCGACCGGGCCACCGCCGAGCGGATCGCCGAGACGCTGCTGTGCGCCGAACGACCGCTGATCTACTTCGGGGGCGGACTGCGTGACCCTGGCGCCCAGCAGGCGCTGTCGGCTCTCGCCGAACACCTCGACATCCCGCTCGCGCACTCCCTGATGGGCAAGGGTGTCCTGCCCGACCGCCACCCCCTGCTGCTCGGCATGCCCGGCTTCTGGGGACTGGAGACCACCCACGAGTACACCAAGGGCGCCGATGTGGTCCTCGCACTGGCCACCCGGTTCGCGGAGACCGACGCCAGCTCGTGGGATCCGGCCTACACCTGGACCTTCGGTGACAAGAGCAGCCCGCCCAGCAAGCTCATCCAGATCGACATCGACCCCGCCGAGATCGGCCGCAACTACCCCGTCGCGATCGGTGCGGTCGCGGATGTCGGCGACGCGGTACGGGCCATCGTTGCGGCCGTACGGTCCGCCCGACCGGAGCCGCTGACCCGTGGCGGGCTGCGCGAGACCATCGCCACCGCCCGCCGGGCCGTCTTCGACACCGCCCGCGAGGACGGCCGCAGCGACAACTTCCCACTGCGCCCGCAGCGCATCCTCGCCGACCTCCGCGAGGCCCTGCCCAACGACGCGGTGCTCGTCACCGACGTCGGCTGGAACAAGAACGGCGTCGCCCAGTGCTACGAACTCCCCGAAGGCGGGCGGTTCATCACCCCCGGCGGAGCCTCGACCATGGGCTTCGGCCCGGCCGCCGCGGTCGGCGTGCAGATGGCCCAGCCGGACCGCGTGGTGGTCGCCCTGGTCGGCGACGGCGGCATGAGCGCGCAACTGCCCGCCGTACCGATGGCCGTCGAACAGGGCCTGCCCGTCATCTTCGTGGTGATGAACAACCGGGCCCACGGCACCATCGCCGACCTCCAGGCCTCGTCGTTCGGCCGGTCCTACGGCTGCGAGTTCACGGACGCCGAAGGACGGCCCTACAGCCCGGACTTCGCGGCCCTCGGACAGTCCTGCGGCGCCGACGGCTACACCGTCGCCTCCCCCGCCGACCTGTCCAAGGCACTCGCCGACGCGGTCGCCCGGCGCAGGCCTGCCGTCATCGACGTGCCGATGGTCAACGAACCCGTGCCGACACCGGGCCATTGGAACATCAAGGACATCTACCGCGGGTCCTTCGCCGGCTGACCGCCCTACGACTCCCTGTCCTCCGCTCACAACGAGGTGACCTCATGACCCGCAACAGCACCCCACGACCACGCACCACCGCCCGCGCCGCCCTCTGCACGGCCGCCGCGCTGGCCGCCGCCCTCACCGCGTGCAGCGCGCCCGGCGAATCCGCAGACGCCGACGCCAAGGCGTCATCCGGACCCATCAAAGTAGCCGTCGTCAACGCGCAGAGCGGGCAGCTCAGTTCACTGGGCGACTGGGAGTACAAGGGCGCCAAGCTGGCCGTCGACGAGTGGAACAAGAAGGGCGGCATCGACGGCCGCAAGATCCAGTTGAAGCTCTTCGACGACCAGGGCGACCCGACCACCGGCACCAACATCGCCCGCAGGCTGGTCAGTGACAAATACGTCGCGATGATCGGCACGGCGGAGAGTGCCGTGACCATCGCCATGGGGCCGGTGCTCCAGCAGGCGAAAATCCCCAACATCACCTCCGGCCAGTCCGACGGCCTCGTCGAGCTGAAGAGCCCCTACCTCTTCCTCAACGGACCCACCAGCACCACCTATGACTCGACGCTCGCCCAGCACCTCGTGAGCGACAAGGGCTACAAGAAGATCGCCGTGATCACGAACAACGGCTCATTCGGAAAAGGCGAACACGACGCCTTCCTCAAGGCCGTGAAGGGACTCGGCGTGAACCCGACCACCGACCAGGTGGTCACCACCGACCAGAAGGACTTCAGCGCCGCGCTGACGAAGATCCGGTCCACGAAGCCCGAGGTGATCTTCATCGGCTCGGAGGAGGTCGAAGCGGGACTGATCGTCAAGCAGGCCCGGGACCTGGGCATCACCGCCCCCTTCGCCGGCGCCGCACCGCAGGGCACCCCCGTCTTCATCGACACCGCCGGCAAGGCCGCCGCCGAGGGCACCATCGTCAGCTCGCCCTACCTGAGCAATGACGTCAACGACGCCACGAAGAAGTTCGCCGCCGCCTACGAGGCCGCGTACGGCAAGGAGGCGGAACTGCACGGGGCCAAGGCCTACGACGGCGCGAACATCCTGCTGACCGCACTGAAGACCAGCAAGGGCGCGACCGGCGAGGAACTCGCCGACGCGATCCGCGACACCCGGTACAAGGGCCTGCTCGGTGACTTCCAGTACGACGAGACCGGGGTCGGCATCACCAAGACCACCATCGGCGTCATCCGCGACGGCAAGCTCGTCCCGCAGCAGTAGGCACCGGGAGCACTGACGTGCAAGAGACACTGCAGACACTCGTCGGAGGCCTGAGCCTCGGGGCGGTCTACGCCCTGGTCGCCATGGGGTTCTCCCTGGTCTACCGGACCATGGGGCTGGTCAACTTCGCCCACGCCGACATCGCGATGATCGGCGCGTATGCGGCCTCCACCTTCTACCTGACATCCAAGCTGCCCTTCGCCGTCGCCATGGTCGTGGCCATCGCGGTCACCGCCGCGATCGGCCTGGTCATCGAGCGGATCCTGCGGCCGCTGGAGAACAAGGACTTCGACCTGATGCTGATCGGCACGATCGGCTTCGGCATCGTCCTCCAGGCCGTCGCCATTCTGATCTGGGGCACCACCGGACGGGCCGTCCGCTCACCCGTCCGGTCCGCCCCGCTCGACCTGTTCGGGGTGCGCGTGCGCACGTACGACCTGCTGGTGATGGCCGTCGCGGCACTCGCCGTGATCGGTCTCGCCTGGTTCCTCGCGCGCACCAAACGCGGTGCGGCCATGCAAGCCGTGGCCATGGATCACGAGGCAGCCACCGCCGTCGGCATCAACGTCGGCCGCAGCAACGCCCTGGCCTTCTCGATCGGGGCGGGCCTCGCTGCCCTGGCCGGCGGTCTCGTCGGTCCCATGCTGTACGTCGACGCCTCGCTCGGCGGCGCGCTCGGCATCAAGGGCTTCGCCGCGGCGATGCTCGGCGGCTTCGGATCCATACCGGGCGCTGTCGTCGGCGGACTCGCGATCGGCGTCCTCGACTCGTACGCGGCCGGCCACTTCCAGGGCTACTCGGTGCTCGTGACCTTCCTGGTCTTCACCGTCGCCATCATGATCCGCCCGATGGGTGTCTTCGGGGAGAGGACGGTGAGCCGCGCGTGAAGTTCCGTGTCGGAGGGTTCACTGCCCTGGCGGTGGCCGCCTGGCTGCTGCCGTACGGCCTGGGCAGTTACTCCATCCATGTCGTCAACATCGCACTCATCTATGCCCTGTTGGCCATCGGCATGGGCTTGGCCATGGGCATCTCCGGGCAGATCAACCTCGCCCAGGTCGCGTTCTTCGGCGTCGGCGCGTACACCCTCGCCATCCTCACCACCGACTCCGGATACGGGTTCTGGGCGGCGGCGGTCCTCGCCCTGCTCGCGACCGTGGCAACAGGCCTGTTCGTCGGCATACCAGCACTGCGCATGCAGTCCCATTACCTGGGGATCGTCACACTCGGCCTGGCACTCGGCTTCATCAACTGGATCACCAACGCCTCGGTCACCGGCGGCGCCGACGGCATCTCCGGAATCCCGCTGCCCACCCTGCCCGGCATCGACCTCTCCAGCGAATACCTCTACTACTACCTGGAGTTGGTGGTCTGCGCACTCGGTCTCGGCTTCGGGCTCTTCGTCGTCCGCACGTCCCTGGGGCGACGCCTGCGCGCGATGCGTGACGACTCCCTGGCCGCCGGCGCGATGGGCGCGGAGATCCCTCTGCTGCGAATGACCGCGTTCCTGCTCGCCAGCCTGTACGGGGGCCTGGCCGGGGTCCTGTACGCAGGCCTCATCCGCTATGTCGCCCCGGAGACGTTCTCCATCGGCAACATGTTCATCCTGCTCGCCATGGTCATCATCGGCGGCCGGCGTTCCCTCGTCGGCTGTGTGGTCGGTGCGGTCGGGCTGACCCTGATCCGCGAGTGGCTCTCCGACTTCTCGACGTACGCACAGCTCGGATACGGCGTGGTGGTCGTCCTCATGGTCGTCTTCGCGCCGACCGGACTCGCCGGAATCCCCTCCCGCGTAAGGGGATTCGTGAACCGACGGCGACGGGGGAAAGACGAGGACCGTGCGCGACTGCGCCCCTTCCAACCGTACGAAGCGGTCGAGACGCCCGATGCCGCGGACGCGCCTCTCCTTGAAATCCGGTCCGTCACCAAGGATTTCCGCGGGCTGCGCGCCCTGGACGATGTCTCCCTCACTGTCGAGCCCGGCGAAATTCGCGGCATCGTAGGGCCCAACGGCTCCGGCAAGACCACCCTGTTCAACGTCATCAGCGGCTTCTACCGGGCCAGTTCGGGACAGGTGAGGTTCGCTGGCCGCGACACCACATCCGCCCGCCCCTACGCGCTCTCCCTCCTCGGCGTGGCCCGTACCTTCCAGAACCTGCGCCTCTTCGGGCAGTTGACCGTCCGCGAGAACATCCTCGTCGCACTCGACCGTAGCCGGACGTACACCATCTGGCAGTACGCGGTGTGGCAGCCCGGTGTCCTACGCCGCGAGCAGCAGCTTCGCCGCCAGGCACAGAACCTTCTGGAGCGCTTCGGCCTCACCGACTTCGCCGAGGCCGCGCCCGGCTCCCTCCCCTACGGCATCCAGCGGCGCATCGAGATCGCCCGCGCCATGGCCGCCCGGCCACGACTTCTGCTGCTCGACGAACCGGCCGCCGGGCTGAACGGCGAAGAAGTGCAGCAACTCACTCGCATCGTGCGCTCCATCCGCGACAGCGGCACCACGGTCGTCCTCATCGAGCACAACATGGGCCTGGTCATGTCCCTGTGCGAGCGCGTCACGGTGCTCTCCAGCGGCGGGGTCATCGCCGAGGGCGCGCCAGCCGAAGTGGTCGCCGCCCCCAAGGTGATCGAGGCATATCTCGGGGATTCCGCGATGGCCGACGTTCCGCGACCGGAGCCGGCCGCGCCGGAGTCCCCTGCGACTCCGTCCAAAGCCCCTGCTTCGGCCGAGGCACCCGCTTCGAAGGAGGCAACCCGTTGAGGATGCTCCCCGCTCACCGTGCGCCTCGTACCGAAGCCGCCGCCACACTCACCGTCGAGGACCTGTCCGTGCACTACGGCGGGGTCCGCGCGGTCAGCTCGATCAGCTTCAGCGTGGAACCCGGGGCGTCGGTGGGCATCATCGGCGCCAACGGCGCGGGCAAGACCTCCACGCTCAAGGCCCTGATGGGCCTCGTACCGCGCGGCGGCGGACGCATCACGCTCGGCGAACGCGGCCTGACTCGCGTGCGGGCCCGCGACATGGTGCGGCACGGCATCGGTTACGTACCCGAGGGCCGGCATGTGTTCCCCGGCCTGACCGTGGAGAAGAACCTCCTGCTCGGCGCGTACGCCCGCCGCTGGGACGCCGAGACCCGGGCCACGCTCGCGGAGGTGCACGAACTCTTCCCGGTTCTGGGCGAGATGGGTGAGCGCCTGGCCGGGGCGCTCTCCGGCGGGCAGCAACAGATGCTCTCCATCGGCCGCGCCCTGATGGCCAGGCCGCGCATCCTGCTGCTCGACGAACCGTCCATGGGACTCTCCCCCAAGCTCGTCGGCGAGATCCTGAGCGCGCTGAAACGGCTGCGCGAGGAAGGGCTGAGCCTGCTCCTCGTGGAGCAGAACGCCAAACTCACCTTCGGCGCGACCAGTCACTGCCTGGTCATGGAGAACGGCAGCGTCGCCATGACCGGCACCTCCGAGGAGCTCAGCCGGGATGCCCGGGTGCGCCAGATCTATCTCGGGCTGTGAAGCGTTCGTGCGGTTCATGGAAGGGAGCGCAGCGATGGACCAGGACTCGTATCTCGTCGGCCTGATCGGCTCCGGCATAGGCCCCTCACTAAGTCCCGCGCTCCACGAACGCGAGGCGGACCGGCAGGGCCTGCGCTACCTCTACCGTCTGATCGACCTGGACACCCTCGGTACCGCCCCCGCGAAAGTGGGTGAACTGCTGGACGCCGCCCAGGACACGGGCTTCACCGGCCTCAACATCACCCACCCCTGCAAGCAGCTCGTCATCGATCACCTCGATGCCCTCTCCGCGCAGGCCGAAGCAGTCGATGCGGTCAACACCGTGGTCTTCGCAGAGGGGCGGGCGACCGGCCACAACACGGATGTCACCGGTTTCGGGGCTTCGTTCGCCCGCTCTCTGCCCGAGGCCCGCCTGGAGTGGGTGGTGCTGCTCGGCGCCGGAGGAGCCGGGGCGGCCGTCGCCCACGCGGTGCTCGCTCGCGGCGCCGGACACCTCACGGTCCTCGACCTGCTGCCCCACCGCGCGGCCGGCCTCGCGGCCTCCCTGAACCGGCACTACGGCTCAGGGCGTGCTTCCGCGGAAACCCAGGGCCGGCTCCCCGAGTTGCTGGACCGTGCTGACGGCCTCCTGCACGCCACCCCCACCGGAATGGCCGCGCACCCCGGACTGCCCCTTCCGGCCGAACTCCTGCATCCCCGTCTGTGGATCGCCGATGTGGTCTATCGGCCACTGGAAACAGAACTACTGCGCACCGCACGCGCCCGCGGCTGCACCGTCCTCGACGGTCTCGGCATGGTCGTCTTCCAGGCCGCCGACGCCTTTCGGCTGTTCACCGGCCGGGAACCGGACAGCGCACGGATGCTCGCCGATGCCGACGAGCTCGCCTGAGCCACCGAAGTCCACAGTCGGCCATCACTGTCGTACGCGCACACCCTCGTCAGCCTCGGTAACCGCACGCCAGCCCGTACCCGCCCATGCGAGCGCATCTCTGATGGTGACCGCCTGAGGCCAGTCCGCTGGAACCGCGGCTTCATAACCGAAAACCCGTCTGATTTGAAAGCGCCACAGAATCGCCCGAGTTCTAGCGGAACCCACCCCTCCGTCGTACTCATGATCACGCTGCGCCGTGAGCGAGCGCAAGCCGTACCCCAGCGACCTGTCCGACGCCCGATGGGCCCTGACTGAGCCGACGTTGACGGCCTGGAGAAAGGCCCGCCTCGAACGCCGACCGACGGGGACAGCCGGCCAAAGTCGAACTGCGCGACGTATTCGACGCACTCCTCTACATCAACCGCACCGGAATCCCCTGGAAGTACCTCCCGCACGACTTCCCGGGCCACGGCACCGTCTACTTCTACTACGCCGCCTGGCGCGACGAGGGAATCCTCGCCCAGCTCAACTACGACCTGACCGGCCTGGCCCGCGTCAAGGACGGCCGCAAGCCCGAACCGACCGCCTCCGTGATCGACACCCAGAGCGTGAAGACCTCCACCAACGTACCCCTGACCAGCCAGGGAACCGACGCCGCCAAGAAGATCGTCGGCAGGAAAACGCGGCATCCTCACCGACACGATCGGACTCATCCTCGCCGTGACCGTCACCGCCGCCAGCCTCTCGGAAAACGCCCTGGGAATACGCCTCCTCGACCAGGCGAAGGAGAAGTACCCAACCATCTCCAAGAGTTGGGTCGACACCGGCTTCAAAAATGCCGTCATCGAACACGGTGCCCGCCTCGGAATCGACGTCGAAGTAGTCAACAGAAACCCGGACAAGCGCGGATTTCACGTCGTGAAGAAACGCTGGGTAGTAGAGCGAAGTATCGGTTGGATCATGATGCACCGCCGTCTCGCCCGCGACTACGAGACCCTTACCGCCAGCTCCGAAGCCATGATCCACATCGCTTCGATCGACAATCTCGCCAAACGCATAACGGACGAGACCACGCCAACCTGGCGAGGAACCTACTAGGGCATACAGGGCAATACGTCTAGATCAAATGCCCTCTAAGAGGTCGTTTTCTCCCGTTGTTTCATCCGGAGAAGCGGAGCTGGTCCGGTGATGTCGGGTCACGCCAGGAGATGGTGGCCTCGCCGGTAAGGCGGCGGGCCATGAGGTCGGTCATGGCGAGGTGGATCACGGCTTCGGAGCGAGTGGGGAGGGTCTCGTAGTCGCGTGCCAGGCGGCGGAGCATGAGCCAGCCGTAGGTTCGTTCGACGGCCCACCGCTTCGGGATCGGGGTAAATCCCCTGGTCCCGGGGGCACGTTGGACGATTTCCATGTCGATTCCGAGGGTGGCGGCGTGCTCGACGAGGTGCTTGCGGTAGCCGCCGTCGACCCAGACCTTGCGGATCGAGGTGTGGGTGGTGGCGACCTTGTCGAGCAGTTGGGTGCCGGCCACGGAGTCCTGGACGCTGGCCGCGGTGACCAGCACCGCGAGGAGGAGGCCGATCGTGTCGGTCACGATGCTGCGCTTGCGCCCGACGATCTTCTTGCCTGCGTCCGTGCCCTGGCTCGTGGCGGGGATGCTGGTGGCGGTCTTCACGCTCTGCGCGTCGATCACGCAGGCGGACGGCTCGGCGTTCCGACCCTCCCACTGACGCACCAATTCCCTTAACAGGCCGTTGAGCTGGACGAAGACGCCGTCCGCCTGCCACTTGGCGAAGTAGCCGTAGACCGTGTTCCAGTTCGGGAAGTCATGCGGCAGATAGCGCCACTGCACGCCGGTGCGGTCCACGTACAGGATCGCGTTCATGATCTCGCGCAGATCGTGCTCAGGCGGGCGTCCGATGTTCAGCGCATACAGGCGCCGCTCGGCCCGCCATGCCGACAGCACCGGCTCGATCAACGCCCAGCGGGCATCGGACAGATCACTCGGATACGCACGACGCTCGGTCATGACCTGGACGTACCGCTGTTCAGGGGCGTGCGCCCAGGCGTGCAGGGCGACCAGTAGAAGCACCCACCACCGACGTCT
>NZ_JBQQCG010000123.1:0-25826 GCF_052245575.1 Streptomyces sp. 2A115
GTTTCGGTGGTCATAGCGTGAGGGAAACGCCCGGTAACATTCCGAACCCGGAAGCTAAGCCTTACAGCGCCGATGGTACTGCAGGGGGGACCCTGTGGGAGAGTAGGACACCGCCGAACAAATTTTAAATGGGAAAACCCCGCACCTCACGGTGCGGGGTTTTTCTGTTTTCCGGACCCTTTTCAGGACGGCCGTACCAACCTCGTGTCGTACGCCAGAATCACCGCTTGAATGCGGTGCCGGGAGCCGGTCTTCGCGAGGATGCGGGTCACGTGGGTCTTCACCGTCGACTCGGCGAGACAAAGGCGTGCGGAGATCTCCAAGTTCGTCCAGCCTTTGCCGATGACTGTCAGGATTTCGCGTTCGCGCTCTGTCAGGGAGGCGATTCGCGGGTCCGGAGTCGGATCCAGCCCGTGGGACGTGTCCGAGGCCGGTGTGGGCAGGTGCTGGGCGTAGGCGTCCAGGAGGCGGCGGTGGGGCGACGACCGCGTCGCCTGGCGATGGTCGTGGACTTGCCGGCGCCGTTGGGGCCGAGGAAGCCGGTGACGGTGCCCGGCCGGACGGTGAAGTCGAGGTCGGCCACGACGGTCTTGTCGCCGTAGCGTTTGGGTCAGTTCGGAGGCCGTAATCATGCCTTCGATGGTCGGGCGCGGGAGGGTGGCGGGGCGTCGGACCGGGGCGGGATGTGCGGGGCGGGCGTAGTTCCGGGGTATGACGCCGCGTGGAGCTCATACCCCGGGCCTGGATTGTGCTGCCGGCCGGCTCGTGTCCGGCGTGCGGTTACTTCAGGCGGGACGACGCGACGATCGAGACGATGTGTGCGGGGACGAGCAGCCAGACCACCGCGGTCACGGTGACGGTCGCGATCTTCGTCGCCGTCAGGTCGCCCAGTGCCAGGTCCACGACGGCGGCGACGAGTAGGAGCAGTGTGGCTTCGATGCCGTTGCACAGGCGGTGGAGCTGGACCGACGAGGCCAGTCGGCGCACGCGGGCCAGGCCGCTGGAACGCGGGACGACGGACTGGTCGGTGGCCTTCTGCAAGCCGCTGTCCGAGCGGGCCACGTGGACGAGGTCGGAGGACGCCTTCAGCAGGAGGACGCCTATGCCGGCTGCCAGGCCCGCCACCAGGTAGGGGTCGAGGCCGAGTTCGGCGGCGCGGATGCCCATGCCGACCATGACCGCGGCGTCGGCGAGGTAGGCGCCGAGGCGGTCCAGGTAGACGCCGAGCGGGCTGAACTGTTTGCGCCAGCGGGCGACTTCGCCGTCCACGCAGTCGAGGAGGAGGTAGAGCTGCATGAAGACGACGGAGAGTACGGCGCCGGGCAGGCCCGGCAGGATCAGGGCGACCCCGGACAGTACGCCTGCCAGAACCATGACGACCGTGATCTGGTTCGGCGAGACGCGGGTGCCGAGCATCAGGCGGGTGATGCGGAGGGAGAGGGCACGCATGTAGAGGCGGCCGGCCCAGTGTTCCGCCCTGCTCTCCAGTTTGCCCGGAGGGTGGATGACGTGGCGGAGTTCGTCGAGTTGGACCTTGGTCATGCTGCTTTCTCCCTGATGAGCTCTTGAGTTGTTGTCTGCCCTGATCGAGATCATCGCGCGTGGCAGGGAGGAGTGTGACAGCGAGGGGGGGACTGAGCGTAATCCGGGTGTGTTCCGTGTTCGGCATTCGTACGGTGAACCTCATGAGCCCCGATGTCTCCATGAACCACGTGATCCGTTCGGTACGTCCCGAAGAGTGGCCCTCGGCGAAGGAGCTCCGGTTGGCCGCGCTCCGGGATCCGGTGGCGCACCTCGCCTTTCTGGAGACGTACGAGAACGCGGCCGCCCAGCCCGACAGCTTCTGGCAGGAGCGGGTGGCGGGGGCCGCGGAGGGAGTGCGTGAGCGGCAGCAGATCGTGGCCGTGGGGCCTGACGGGCGGTGGGCCGGGTCCGTGGTCGTGCTGGTCGAGGAGGCCGGGGCGGCGGGGGCGCTCGGGGCTGTGAGCGACGTACGCCAGGGGCATCTCGTGGCGGTCTATGTGCGGCCCGAGGCGCGGGGGCGGGGGCTTGCCGAGCGGCTCTTCGCGTACGCACTGGAGTGGGCGTGGGAGGTCGCCGGGGTGGACCGGGTGCGGCTGTTCGTGGACGAGCGGAACGGGCGGGCCGAGGCCGCCTACCGGAAGTTCGGCTTCGTGCCCACGGGGAAGAGTGCTCCGGTGCCGGGGGATCCCGGGGCGCGGGAGCTGGAGTACGTCTTCAAGCGGCCCTGAGGGCCCAAGTGCCGCCGCTAGACCGGCAGTTCGTGGTGGGGCCAGCGGGTGCGGGCCTGTTCGCGGGAGCGCAGGAGGGCCAGGGTTGGCAGGCCCCGGTCCGGACCCGAGCCCGTGCCGGTGGCGAGCAGGTCCGGGAGTTGGGGGAGCGGGGCGACCGCGGCGATGTCGTCCAGGACGAGCGTGAGTGGTGGGTCGAGGCGACCGGAGGATGACCGTTCGGCCATGCGCCGGCCGCGCTCGACCACGCTTGAGGCGAGGGCCGTCAGGAGGGGCATCGCGCCGGGGTTCGCCTTGGGGTCCTCGATGGGTTCACCGACCACATAAAGCGTGCCCCCTTCGTTGACGAAGGAATCCAAGGTGAGGGCGTCAGTTCGGTTTGGTGTGCAGGCTTCGCGGACGTTGACCGTGAAGAGGCAGGAGAGGGCCCGGGCGGTCAGCTCCTGGGCGATGTCGCGGCGTTCGGGGTACGAGGTGAGGGCCGCTTCCAGTTCGCCCGCCGACCCGGAGGATGCCTTGGGGTTCGTACGGAGGATGCGTACCGCTTCTTGGACCTGGGTGCCCTGGGCCCAGCGGTGGACGTGGCGGATGGCGCGGCCGTCCACGGCGGCGGCGTGCAGGTAGCTGCGCAGGAGCGTTTCCGCCACGTCGGCTACCGCCTGGTCGATTTTCGCGGTGGGGCGGACCGGGGCGAGGAGCGCTGCCGCGCGGGCCTTGGCGGTGTCCTTGTCCTCGCAGCCGATCGACGGGGACCAGTGGAGGCGGGCCGGGGTGTCGCAGAGGTGGGAGGGGTCGTAGAGGAGGACCGGGCCGAGTTTCGCGCGGGCGTCCTTGGTGTCGGACCAGAGGGTGGGGTTCGAGGTGATGACGAGTGCGGGGCCCTCGGCGTCGCGGACCGCCTGGACGGCCAGGGGGTGGCGGGTTTCGGGGGAGCCGAGGACGACCGGGCCGCGGGGGGTGGGCACCGTGACCGGGGTGGTCTGAGGTTCGGGTGCTGGTTCACGTACGGGTTCACGTACGGGGTCATGTACGGAGTCTCGTACTGGTTCGGCGGCTGCCTGACGTTCTTCCTGGGCCGGGACAGGCGCGTGGTCACGGTATTGAACCGGCGCCGGCGCGGGCTCGGTGACCGGGACCTCATGAGCGGTGGGCCCAGGCGTGGAAGTGGACTCGGGAAACGCCTTGCGCCGCGTCCTCCCGGCACGCCACCTCGCCACTGTCCCCAGCACGAACACCGTGAGGACCACCAGCACCATCAACTGCCCGATGAGCAGGCCCCAGAAGAGCCCGTACCCCGACAGCTGGGCCTTTGGGGTGTCCGGCCAGGCGCCCGCGACGTCGTGGGGGCGCTCGATCAACTGGCGCATCGCCAGGGGCGTACGGCCGAAGGTGACGTTGGACGGCCAGGAGCCGTGGTCGAAGAAGCCGGCGAGGCCCGTCGCCGACCACACCAGCAGGGTCATGCCGAGGATGAAGGCGAGCACGCCGATCAACAGCCCGTCGGGGATGCCCCGTTCACCTTCACCCTCGCGGCGGCGATCGCGCCCGTCAGGTCTCATCTCGTGCCGCTCCCCTACGCCACTGTGGACTCGGACGAACCGTCGAGGTCGCTCAGGTGCTGCTCCATGAACGACGCCGCGCGTTCCTCGGCCTCCAGCTCGGCGGCCCGCAGCGCGTCGTCGGCCAGATGGTCGGCCGAGGACTCGGTCATGGCGCGGTCGGTGAAGACGAGCGGTCGTTCGGTCTCGGTGATCAGGTGTTTGACCACCTGGACGTTGCCGTTGACGTCCCAGACCGCGATGCCCGGGGTGAGGGACGGGATGATCTCGACGGCCCATCGGGGCAGGCCGAGCACCCGCCCCGTGGACCGTGCCTCGTCGGCCTTCTGGGCGTAGATCGTCCGGGTGGAGGCCATCTTCAGGATCGCCGCGGCCTCCTTCGCGGCAGCTCCGTCCACGACGTCGGACAGATGGTGGACGACCGCCACGAAGGACAGACCCAGCCGTCGCCCGAACTTCAGCAGCCGCTGGAAGAGCTGGGCCACGAAGGGGCTGTTGATGATGTGCCACGCCTCCTCGACCAGGAAGATGCGCTTCTTCCGGTCGGGGCGGATCCATGTGTGCTCCAGCCACACGCCGACGATCGCCATCAGGATCGGCATGGCGATGGAGTTGCGGTCGATGTGGGACAGGTCGAAGACGATGAGCGGGGCGTCGAGATCGATGCCGACCGTCGTCGGGCCGTCGAACATGCCCCTCAGGTCGCCGTCCACGAGGCGGTCGAGGACGAGGGCGACGTCCAGACCCCAGGCCCGTACGTCGTCTATGGCGACGTTCATCGCCTCGGCCGACTCCGGTTCGGGGTGGCGGAGTTGCTCGACGATGTCGGTCAGCACGGGCTGGCGCTCGACGATGGTCTCGTTGACGTAGGCGTGCGCGACCTTCAGCGCGAAGCCGGACCGCTCGTCCAGCCCATGGCCCATCGCGACCTCGATGATCGTCCGGAGCAGGGCGAGCTGTCCGGTCGTGGTGATCGCCGGGTCGAGCGGGTTGAGCCGGATCCCCATGTCGAGGGCGGCGGTCGGGTCGAGCCGGATAGGGGTTATACCCAGCTCCCGCGCGATGAGGTTCCACTCACCGTCCCCGTCCTCACCCTGCGCGTCGAGCACGACGACCTGCCGGTCCTTGAACCTCAACTGCCGCAGTACGTACGTCTTCTCCAGCGCGGACTTGCCGTTTCCCGACTCGCCGAGCACCAGCCAGTGCGGCGCCGGGAGCTGCTGCCCGTACAGCTGGAAGGGGTCGTAGATGTAGCCCTTCCCGGAGTACACCTCGCGGCCGATGATGACGCCGGAGTCGCCGAGGCCGGGTGCGGCGGTCGGCAGGTAGACGGCCTGGGCCTGGCCGGTGGACGTGCGTACCGGGGGCCGGGTCGTCTCGACCTTGCCGAAGAGGAAGGACGTGAAGGCTTCCGTGAGGACGGACAGCGGGTCCCGCATGAAGTCCTACCTCCGGATGCCGGTCGCGAACGGGAGCGTGTTGACGAAGGCACGGTGGTGCTCGCGGTCGCACCACTCCAGCTTCAGATACGACTTGCCGGCCGAGGCTCGTATGGTCCGCTTGTCGCGGGCGAGTGCCTCGGGGTTGCGGGAGGAGACGGTGATGTAGCCGACGAGGTTGACTCCGGCCGCGCCGCTCGCGAGGTCCTCGCCTCTCTGGTCCAGGCGGTTGTGCGTGGCGACGTCGCGCGGGTCGACGGTCCGGTTCATCTTGGCCTGGCGGCTGGCCTCCGCCTCGTCGTTCGTCTTCTCGGTGAGCATTCGCTCGATGGCGACCTCGGTGGGTTCGAGGTCCATCGTGACGGCGACGGTCCGGATGACATCCGGGGTGTGAACGAGCAGCGGGGCAAGGAAGTTGACCCCGACCGGCGTCATCGGCCACTCCTTCACCCAGGCCGTGGCGTGGCACCAGGGAGCGCGGGTGGAGGACTCCCGGGTCTTCGCCTGGAGGTACGTGGGCTCCATGGCGTCCAGCTCGGCCGGCCAGGCGTTGCGTTTCGTCATCGCCTGGATGTGGTCGATGGGGTGGTCCGGGTCGTACATGGAATGCACGAGCGAGGAGAGGCGCCCTTGGCCGAGCGGCTGACGCACCCGGATGTCCGCCTCCTGGAGGCGCGAGCAGATGTCGGTCAGCTCACGGGCCATGACGACCGCAAGACCCGCGTCCTTGTCGAGCTTCTTGCCGCCCTGCGGGCGTGCGGCACGGGCCATCGCGTGGCCCTCGGCGGCGAGTTCGCGGGAGTAGTGCATGCAGGCGACGAGGTACGCGCGGTGCTGTTCGCTGCTCGTCGACACCATGGACTGGAGCTGGTCGTAGGACTGCTGCAGCCAGCCGGGGGCCCGCTCGTCGCCTCGTACGGCGACATCCTTGGCGTGGGCGTCCGGGTCGGCGGGGAGGGTGCGGGCGAGCATCTGGAGGCGGGTGACGAAGCCGTCGCCGTTCGCGACGTGCTTCAGCAGTGTCCCGAACCGGTCGACGAGGGCCTCCTGGTCCTCGCTGTCCCGCAGGCCGACGCCGGGGCCCTCGATCTCGATCGCGGCAGTGACGGTTTTGCGGTCGGCGTGGAGGAGGACGGCGATCTCGTCGGGGCCGAAGGGCGCCGCGAGCCAGGTGATCCTCCCGATCCCGGGCGGGGGGCCGACCTCGATCTCGCGGCCGTCGATGCGCGTACCGGACTCCATGACGTTGCTGCGGTAGGCGGTCCCCTGGCGCAGGCTCCGCTTGAAACTGCGGTTGATCTCGAACCACTTGTAGAAGGTCCGCCGCTTGTACGGCACGTAGACCGCGGCGAGCGCGAGCAGCGGAAAGCCCATGAGCAGAACGATGCGCAGGGAGAGGACGGGGACGAGTAGGCCGCACATCATGCCGAGGAACGCGCCCGCGATGATCAGCGCGATCTCGCCGGACTCACGGTTCCGGCCGACGATCGCGTTCGGCCGGGCGCGGCCGATCAGATATGTACGGCGGGGCGTGACCGGATGGGACACGTGGGACTCGGTCGTCAACGCCCTTCACCTCCCGAGCGGTTGTTGCTGCTGTTGCGGGTGTTGCTGGCATGCGGGGTGTTCGCCGGGCTGCTGCGCGGCGGGGGTGCGGCGGGGACGGATCCGCCGCCACCGCCACCGTTGGAGGACGGGCGTGAGCTGTGGGCGGCCACGCCGCCGGAGGCGGGGTTGGAGGGGCGGGCGCCGCCGCTGCTGCCACCTCCGCCGCCGTTGTTGTCGGCTCGGGTGCTGTGGGTCTTGATGCCCTGGGCGACGAGGGTCGCGGGGGAGCTGATGACGGCCGCGGCCTTGCCTTCGGCGCCCTGCATGATGCGGTTGTTGCGGGAGTTGGCGATCTCGTCGCCGAAGCCCGGTACGAAGCGGTAGATCATGGCGCTCGCGAAGATGGCGAGCAGGATGATGGCGAGGCCGGAGACCACGGCGGAGAACGCGTCGGGCCCGTCCTCGGCGGACAGGGCACCCGCAAGGCCCAGCACGATCACGATCACCGGTTTCACGAGGATGACGGCGATCATGATGCCCGCCCAGCGGCGGACGTGGCCCCAGAGGTTCTTGTCGACGAGTCCCGCGTAGACGACGGTGCCGAGCAGCGCGCCCACGTAGAGCAGGGCGGCGCGGATCACGAGCTCGAGCCACAGGACGCCCGCGGCGAGGATGGACACGAGCGACACCACGATCAGCATGATCGGGCCGCCGCCGATGTCCGTGCCCTTGTTCAGGGCGCCGGAGAAGTTGCCGAAGAACGTGTCCGTCTGGTCGCCGGTCGTCTTGGCGAGGACCTCCGCGACGCCGTCCGTCGCCGACACGACGGTGTAGAGGATCAGCGGCGTGAAGGCCGACGCCAGGACCGTCAGCCAGAGGAAGCCGATCGCCTCCGAGATGGCCGTGGCGAGGGGGACACCTCGTACGGCCCGCTTGGCCACCGCGAGCAGCCAGAGGATGAGGGTGAGGATCGTCGACGCGGCGAAGACGACCGCGTACTGCTGGAGGAACGTGGTGTTCGTGAAGTCGACGGTCGCGGTGTTCTGGACGGCGTCGCTGAGCTTGTCGATGGTCCAGGAGGCGGCGTTGGCGCAGCCTTTGGCCAGGGAGGCCAAGGGGTCGAGGGTGTCGGTTACGCCGGGGGCGGGGGTGGTGTCGGCTTTTTCGCCGTTGTCGCGTTCGCAGTAGTCCTTGGCTGGGCCGACGATCAGATCGCAGTTGTCGTCGGACGGCGCGGGCGTCGGCGTCGGTGCGGCGGCCGCGCGCGTGGCCAGCAGGACGAGTGTGGTCTGTACGGCTGCGACGGCGGCGGTGACCTTCAGTACGCGGCGCGGGCTACCGGGCATACGTGAAGCCTCCGTACTCTTCGACGGCCTTCGAGATTTCGTCGGACGGCGAGACCGTGTTGTCGCCGTTCACCGGCGCCGGACCTTCCTTCTGGGAGAAGCTGTCGACCTTCCAGTCGCCGTCGGCCCACCTCAGCTGAAGCGTCATGGTGAACCAATCGCTGCTGACCGGATTCTGCGAGTCGTCCCCCGCCGTGCCGAACACGCCCGTGCACCAGACCTCGACAGTCGCGGTGCTGGCCGAGTAGTCCGTGACCTTGGTGCCGACCGGCATCGTGCGGGAGACGTAGGTCTGTCCCGTGGCCGCGTTGCCGTTCTCGTCCAGGCCGACGTTGCTCAGGAACTCCTTGGAGTAGGTCTTGTCCAGCTTGTCCTTGAGCGTGGCGACCTTGTCGGCGACGAACACCTTCTGGACGATCTTGCTGCGCCGAGCGGGCTTGAGAATGTCTGCCGAGACCAGCACCACCGAGTAGTTGGCGGCAGCAGACTCCGCGCCCTGCTGGTCATGCGCGAACCCCGACGGAACTCCACCCGTCCCGGCCTCGACCGGCTGCGCCCCCGAGGCAGCCGTAGGCGCTGCCTTCGACGTGTCGCCTCCCGCGTCACTGGATGAGTCGGAATCCCCCCCACCACGGTTCGCAAAAGCGATCGCCGCAATCAGGAGCACCACGACACCCACTACCGTGACGAGGCTGCGCGAGGACGAACGTCCCCCGCGCCGCGCGCCTCCGTAGACGTCTCCGGCACTGTCGGGGAGCCGTGTGCGGGTCTGGCCGGTACCCCCGTACCCGCCGTCTTCGCCGCGCGCTCCGTGCTCGTCGCCGAGACTCATGCCGCGTACGCCCCCTCAACCTCTAGCTGAACCGCGTAGTACGACGGTAGCCGTGCTGGTTCCCGCGCGGGCGCGGTGTGGTGACTCGACATCAGGGAAACGCAACCTCAGCCGGTGGGCACGACGGACGGGTGGGTAGAGGGGGGCCGGGCGCGCCCGGCCGGGTCTGAGGGCGCCGAGCCGGCGGCCGTCTACACGGCCATGCCGTACACGATGGTGAAGACCGTGCCGAGCGAGCCGATGATGAAGACTCCGGTGAGGCCCGCGATGATGAGGCCTTTGCCTTGTTCGGCACTGAAGGTGTCGCGGAGGGCCGTCGCGCCGATACGTTGCTTCGCCGCGCCCCAGATCGCGATGCCGAGGCAGAGCAGGATGGCGACCGCCATCACGACCTCGATCATGACCCGCGCCTCGTTGCCCAGGCTGCCGAAGGGGCCCCAGTCCGGGGCGATCCCGCCGATGATCGTGGTGATGTCGCCCTTTTCGGCTGCGAAAAGCATGTAAGTCACCGCCCCTAGTGGGTTGTTCTGCATCCTCTGCCACTTTGCGCAGAGGTCAGAGTCATTCTCGCTGACAAAGGCGCCTGCGCATGTCGACTTGGCGTCATTGGTTGGCGGGTTTCGTACGAATCTCTTGTCACCGGCCCTCGCGGGACCCTTTGGGGAGCATGGAACGGTATACGAGGAGGCGTACGGTCACTCTGTGTATCACGGCAGGTCACGCCGGGCAATGAGGTCGAACCGGAAGTCGAAGCGGAACCTGTCGTGTGGTTCCGTCGTTAGCCCCTCCTACGCGACTTCCGCGCGACGGCGACCGACTCCGCCCCGCCCATCGAGCCCGACCCCGTCCCATGTGCGCTGGTGCGTCGTGCCGATGTCCTCCGGGGCGTGCGTCTCCTGGTGAGTAGACACCGCCCGTTTTGCACTTGGGGAAGGCTATCTCGGGTGGGGGTGGGGGGAGGTGTCGGGGTGTCAGATCGGGAGTTGGGAGGTCGGCGGGTTGTGAGGTCGGGAGGTTGGGAGGTCGGGGAGTCGCCAGGTGCGGAGGCCGGACAAGAAGCGGGCGGCCCTCACGTTCACTCGTCGGGGAGTGGGGCAACACCGAGTTCGCGGGCGTGGCCTGGGCGATTCGGGTCAGCATCTGCTCGGTGTCGTCTCGTTCGCGCCCGCCTTCATCTTCAGCTTAAGCTTATATAAGGTGACGGTGATATATTGCTGCCGTGCACGCATTCGACGTACTCGGTGATCCCGTACGCCGCCGGATCCTGGAGCTGCTCGCCGACGGTGAGATGACCTCCGGCGCCGTCTCGGAGGTCATCAGGGAAGAGTTCGGGATATCGCAGCCCGGGGTCTCGCAGCATCTCAAGGTGCTGCGGGAGAACGGCTTCGCCACGGTCAGGGCTGAAGGCACCCGGCGGCTCTACGCGGTGAACTCCGACCCGCTGCGCGACATCGATGCGTGGCTGGCACAGTTCCGGCGGTTCTGGACGCCGCACCTGGACGCCCTGGCCACCGAGCTGGCGCGTGGCAAGCGTGAACGCCGGCTCCGTGAGTCCGGCGACGACGACCCATCGCAGACATCGCAGGCATCGCAGACATCGCAGGCTTCGCAGGCATCGCGGAAGAGGAGCACCCCATGATCGACGTCAATCACCAGATCAATGCCGTCCGGCGGCATGTGGGCAGCCGCGTCTTCAAGGCGGGCGAGTCGCACGTCGTGACCGTGAGTCAGACGTACGACTCGACCGTCGAGGACCTGTGGGACGCCTGCACCAATCCCGAGCGCATTCCACGGTGGTTCTGCCCTGTCTCCGGCGATCTCCGTCTCGGCGGCAAGTACCAGTTGGAGGGCAACGCCAACGGCACCATCGAGCGTTGCGACCCGCCCAAGAGCTTTGCCGCGACCTGGGAGTACGGCGGGAGCATCAGCTGGATCGAGCTGCGGCTGACGCCGGGGGCGGAAGGCGGTACGCGGTTCGAGCTGGACCACATCTCCCATGTCGATGACGACACGAAGTGGGCGGAGTACGGGCCCGGGGCCGTGGGGGTCGGCTGGGACATGGGGCTCATCGGGCTCACCCTGCACCTGTCGTCCGGGGCGGCCGTGGACCCGAAGGAGGCCATGGCCTGGTTCGGGACGGAGGAGGGGTGCCGGTTCATGACCCTCAGCAATGAGGGCTGGTACGAGGCGAACGTTGCCGCGGGCGAGACGGAGGCGAAGGCGAGGGAGGCCGCGGACCGGACGATCGCCGCGTACACCGGGGAGGCGCCCGCCTAGCGCCTGTGTGGGGGTTCCTCGGCTGGGTGCGGGGGCGCCCCGGCTGGGCACGGGGATGCGCGGCAGGAAGCCGTGCGAACCCCGCCCGCGCCCGCTTACCGTCCAGTAATATCGCGCGGCAGGCCCTCCTGTGGCCCGCCCACTTGCGGCAGACCCCCTTGAGGAGGAACCGGTGCCCCGGTCGGAACTCTCGCCCCTGTTGCTCGCCGGCCTGTTGGCCAGCGCGGGTGTCGCCCACTTCGCGGCACCACGGCAGTTCGACGCGACCATCCCGCGTGCGCTGCCGGGGGCGCCCCGGACCTGGACGTACGGGAGCGGCGCCGTGGAACTGGCGTTGGCGGCCGGGGTGGCGCTGCCCCGTACGCGCCGAGTGGCCGCGCTGGCCACCGCCGCCTTCTTCGTCGGGGTGTTCCCCGCCAACGTCCAGATGGCCGTGGACTGGCGTCGCCGTCCCGCACCGCTCAGGACCGCGGCCCTCGCACGGCTTCCGCTGCAGGTGCCGCTCGTGCTGTGGGCGCGTGGTGTCGCCAACGGCGGGAAGGGCGGGAAGGGCCGTTCGTAACGCGGCTCTTCCTTTTTTCGGCAAGGGTCTGATCAATTCCTCGTCAAGGGTCTGATCAAGGGCGTCGAAGCTCAGGCGTGGTCGCCCTCCGTATCCAGGTGCGGGAGGAAGCGGTCGAGCCACCGGGGAGTCCACCAGGCATGGTGGCCCAGCAGGGTCATGACCGCCGGCACCAGCAGCAGTCGTACGACGGTCGCGTCGATGAGCACGCTCACGGCCAGCCCGAGTCCGAGCATCTTGACCACGATGTTGTCACTCACGACGAACGCGGCGAAGACGCTCACCATGATCAGAGCGGCGCAGGTGATCACACGGGCGGTGATCTCCAGGGCGTGTGCGACACCGGCCTTCGCGTCCCCGGTGCGCAGCCAGGCCTCACGGACGCGGGAGAGCAGGAAGATCTCGTAGTCCATGCTCAGCCCGAAGATGATGGCGAACATCATCATCGGCACATAGCTCTCGATCGGCACCTTGCCCGAGACGCCCAGCGCGGGCCCGCCCCAGCCCCATTGGAAGACAGCCACGACTACGCCGTACGAAGCGGCGATCGACAGGACGTTGAGGACGGCCGCCTTCAGGGCCACCAGCAGGCCTCGGAAGACGATGAGGATGATCAGGAAGGCGAGGGCGACGACGACTCCGATGATCAGGGGGAGACGGCTCGCGACGATGTCGCGGAAGTCGACCTGGGCGGCGGTCGTTCCCGTCACATAGCCGTGCGCCGGCGTCCCGGACAGGGCCTGCGGCAGGGTCTGGTCGACGAGGTGGTTCGTCAGGTCGGTGGTGGTGGCGCTCTGGGGTGCTTCCTTGGAGTAGACCGTGCCGACCAGCACGTCTCCGTCCTGCGTCGCCGTCAGTGGTGTCACGGTGGCCGCACCCGGCGCCTGCGCGAGGTCCTTCTGCACCTGCGAAGCGAGAGCGGAGCGCTGGTCGGAGGACGCCTCGGTCTGGTCGATGACCACTGTCAGCGGGCCGTTGGAGCCCGGGCCGAACGCCTGCGCCATGACGTCGTAGGCCCGGCGGTCCGTGAACGACTTCGGGTCCGCGCCGTCCCCGATGTGGCCGAGCTGGAGGGAGAGCACCGGAATCGCCAGCACGAGCACGGTGATGACTCCGCCCGCCAGGAACCACCAGGGGCGCCGCTCCACGCGCTGCGCGTAGCGGTGCCAGGTGCCGTGCGCGGGGGCGGAGGCAGGGGCGGGGGCGCCGGGGGCCGCGCCAGGCTCGGCGACCGTGTCCGACTCGGCGACCGGGCGGCGTACGTGGTAGCGGTCGACGCGTGTGCCGATGAGTCCCAGCAGCGCCGGTACGAGGGTGAGTGCGCCCACGACGGCGGAGACGACCGTCACGGCCGCGGCCACCCCCAGCTTGCCGATGAACGAGACCCCCGACACGGACAACCCGGCCAGGGCGACGATCACGGTGCATCCGGAGACGAGTACGGCCCGACCGCTTGTGGCGGTGGCGCGTCCGGCCGCCTGTACGGGGTCGGCGCCGTCCATGAGGTTCTGTCGGTGCCGGGTGATCAGGAACAGCGCGTAGTCGATGCCGACTCCGAGCCCGATCATGGTGGCCAGGGTGGGCGAGACCGTGGCGAAGGTGAACGCGGCCGCGAGCAGTCCCAGGCAGGCCAGTCCTCCGACCACGCTGATCAACGCGGTCAGGAGCGGGACGCCCGCGGCGAGCACGCTGCCGAAACCGACCAGCAGGACCACGATGGCCACCGCGAAGCCGATCAGTTCGCTGACACGGTCGTCGGCCGCGGGTCTGGCCAGCTCGCCCAGCGGTCCGCCGTACTCGACCTGGACGCCGGCCGTCCGCAGCGGCTGCACCGAACGGTCCACTCCGTCGAGGTAGGCGTCACCGAGTGTCGACGGCTGTACGTCGAAGCGGACGGTGATGTAACCGGTTTTGGAGTCGGAGGAGAGCGGGCCGACGTTCTGCTGCCCGGACGGCGTCGTGGGCGGCTGTGATCCCGGTGGTGGGAGGGGATTCTGCACGGCCAGCACATGAGACAGCTTCTGCAGGTCGGTGACCGTCTGCGACATCTGCGAGCTCACGGAGGTCAGCGGTTTCGCCTTGTCCTGGAGCACGATCTGGCTGCTGTAGCCGCCGGCTGCAGGATCGTGCTGCTCCAGCACGTCCAGGCCCCGCTCCGACTGGGCTCCCGACAGGGAGAAGTCGTCCGAGTAGTCTCCGCCGAACGAACGGTTGAGCATCTCCAGGGCGACGAGGGCGGCCAGCCAGAGCACGATGACGATCAGAAAGTGCCGGGCACACCACTCACCCAGTCGGCGTAGTCTCCCGACCGTCCTCGTACGCCCCTCTTCGGTGGACGACGGCGACGACATGGGCTGCTCCTACTGGAGACATTCGGCCACGTCCATTAAACGACTCGTTGATCACCATGTCCTGTTGAGCCTTGTTGTTCTAGGTTTCTCCGTTTTCCAGTCCCTCTACGAAGTGGTCGAACTCGCCTGCCTGTACGCCGAGTACGAAGGCGTCCCACTTCTTCTGGGTGGTCGTGACGACGTTCTCGGGGTCGCTGGTCTCGCGGATGTAGACGAGGTCGTTGTCACCGAAGGCGAGTTCGATCCAGGGGCCGGGGCCCTCGGCGTCTTCGGGGGCGGCTCGGGTCCAGTTGAGGTCCGGGGGGATCTCAGCCACGGGGCGTTTTCTCCTTGAGTACGTCGATGAGGGCGGCGAAGGTGTGCGGGGTGGTCCCGAGTATGGAGTGGGTGGGGTCGCTGCTTTCCGTGAGATGGACCGTCCCCGGTGTGGCGGCGACGTGGACGCAGGAGTTGCCTTCGGCGCAGTAGGACGACTTCTGCCAGGTGGACGCGGGCATCTTGGGCTCCCTCACAGGTCCTTGATGATGGTGTGGATGAAAATCTGCGACTCCTCGGGGGTGAGTGCCGCGGATTCCATACGGTCCAGCAGTACGCGGTACTTGCGCAGCTGGGCCTCGGCGTCGAGGAACACCGGGCCGTGGGACTGGTCGAGGTTCACGGTGTCCAGTTGCGGCACGGGGCCCTCGGCGTAGTAGATCGACTGCCCTGAGCCGGGAAGGGTGCCCGTGTCGAACGGGATGACGTGGACCGTGATGTGCTCCCGTTCGTTCATGTCCAGCAGGTACTTGAGCTGATCGCGGGTTACGCGAGGGCCACCGAGCTTCATCCGCAGAGCAGCCTCGTGGACGATGATCTGGTGCGGTGTCGGAGGGTCCCGGAACAGGATGGCCTGCCGTTTGAGTCGAAAAGAGACCCGATGCTCGATGTCGGGTTGCGGGAGCTCTGGTACGGCCTGGCGGAAGATCTCGCGGGCGTACTCCGTGGTCTGGAAGAGGCCCGGGATGTGCACGATCACGGCGGTGCGCAGCCGCGTGGCGTGGTGTTCGAGTTCGGCGAGGTCGAGCAGTCCGGCGGGCAGGATCTCGCGGTACTCCTCCCACCAGCCACGTTTGCGTTCGCCGGTCATCCCCGCGATGGCTTCGACCAGGGCTTTGTCCGAGCAGTCGTAGTGGCAGGCCAGGGTGCGTACCCGCTCGGCACTGACTCCGAGCCGTCCGGTCTCCATGTTGCTGACCTGTGCCTGCTTCATGCCGAGCAGTTGGGCGGCGCCCGTGGAGGTCAGGCCCGTCTGCTCGCGCAGCTTGCGCAATTCGGCGCCGAACCGGAGTTGACGCCCCGTCGGGTTGTTTCTCACGGCCATGCCCGCCGCTCCTCCGTGCCTTGGTCACCCACACAGGCGATTACCTTTAGTATCGCTCGGATTTGGGTGAAGAATATATCCGTGAGCGCTACCTTGAATCTCAGGCGCCCCACCCGGAAGCACCCCGCTCGACGGAGCGGCCGCGGTCACCGGGCAACGTAACCAAACCACCCAACTACCCACCGAACCGGGAGACTTCCCATGTCAACCGTATCCCCGTCCTGGTCCTACACCCTCCACCTCCCGCACGATCCCCGCGCACCGGGTATCGCCCGCGCAACCCTCCGAACCGTCCTCGCCGCCCACGACCTCACCCAACTCACCGCCACCGCCGAGCTGCTGGCCTCCGAGCTGCTCACCAACGCCCACCTCCACACCAAAGGCCCGTACGCCCTGCGCCTGCGCGCCGCCGACCCCGGAGGGCTCCGCGTCGGCGTGTGGGACTCCGACCCCACCGTCCCGCCCGGCTTCGATGGCGTACGAACACCGGTCGCGGCGGCGGACGCCGAGCACGGCCGCGGCCTGCACCTCGTACGGGCGTGTGCGGACGCGTGGGGCGCGTCCGTGCTGCGGGAGCTGGGCGCCTCGAAGGGCGGAAAGCTGCTGTGGGCCGAGTGTCAGTGCGATGACCTACGGTGATTAGGTGTGATCGGAGAGTGATGGAGGGGTGGCGTGGCACAGCTTGAACAGCGGCGCAAAGGGGCCACGTGCCCACGTACGGGCAGTGAGGCCGAGGCGAGCGCGGAGAGCGCACAGTACGGTGGAGTCGATGCCGAGCGGCACGTCCGACCTCCCAGCGACCCCGCTCGCGCAGCCGCAGAGGTGGAGGGACGGAGGCAGCGAGCCATGTCCGTATCGCCGGACGCTTGGACGCATCCGCGACCCCGCCCCGGGAACCTGCGCGAGATCGCCGAGAAGATCGAGGATGCGACGGGTCTGCGGGTGCAGATCGTGGGAGGAAAGCTCGTGATGTCCCCGTCTCCGCGTGGCAAGCACGCGGGTGTGGTGGTGCGACTGCGTCGGCAGCTGGAGTCGGTTCTGCCCGAAGGGCTGGGCGCGTATGAGGTGTCCTCGATCGCACTGCCGGGGGAACCGGACGACTATGTGACGCCGGATTTGATTGTCCTGCCCGCAGAGTGGGAGGAGGACGACGACTGGCTCGCGGACCCGGCGGATGTCGCGCTCGCGGTAGAAGTGATCTCCCAGTCCGAGAAGTCCAGGGAGATCAGGGACAAGGCCGACTGGTACGCGGTCGCCCGTGTCCCCGTCCTCCTCGTCGTCGACCCTCGCAACGGCACCTGGGCCCTGCACACTCGTCCGGACAATGGCGCCTATCAGGACGTACTGCCGGGCAAGTTCGGAGAGTCGGTGCCGCTCCCCGCGCCTCTCGGGTTCGAGGTCGCCACGGATCGCTTTCCTGTGTACGGCACTTCACCGCGTACCAGTCAGGTCAGTTGAGCAGCCAGGCCAGTGACCAGTGAGGCCAGTCAGGCCTGGTCCGGGTAAGCGGTCCTCAGCAGGAGCTTGTCAGCAGAGCCCAGTCGCGCGATTGCCCTTGGCTGAATACCTGGGGTGAGCCCGCCAGGTTGTACCGGACGGCGGGCGGGTGATCATTCCGTGGCGGGGCGTCCGCCTCTACACTGACGGTCGGCGGATTACCGTGCGGCGAGGGGCGGTTGACGGTGCGTAAGGCCTGGATCGTGGCGACCGCCGTCGCGGGTGCGGGGATCAGCTTCGTCATGGTGCTGGTCGTCGGGGTCTACATGACCGCCGGGAACCTGGCCAACGGGGTCGGGAAGGGAGCCGTCGGGCTGGCCAAGGGGGCCGTGCCGGCGGCGTATCAGACGCTCGTGCAGAAGTGGGGCAATCTGTGCACCGCCATTAATCCGGCACTTCTCGCCGCGCAGCTGTATCAGGAGAGCGGGTTCAATCCCACCGCCAAGAGTCCGGCCGCCGCGCAGGGGATAGCGCAATTCATCCCGGGAACCTGGGCCACCCACGGAATCGACGGCGACGGGGACGGGGACCGCGACGTCTGGGACCCGAATGACGCGATTCCATCGGCCGCGAAGTACGACTGCACGCTCGCGAAGTACGTGAAGGACGCGCCCGGAGACCCGACGAAGAACATGCTCGCCGCGTACAACGCGGGGGCGTACGCCGTCATCAAATACGGAGGCGTGCCGCCGTACAAGGAAACCCAGAACTACGTGAAGACGATCACGACGCTGGAGGAGAGCTTCGCCGCGCCGGTCGGTCGCGTGCAGCCCTCGCAGCAGGCCGCCGGGGCCATCTACTACGCGCAGAAGAAGCTCGGGACGCCGTATCTGTGGGGCGGGAACGGTACAGCTGACCAGGGTGGACGCTTCGACTGCTCGGGGCTTACCAAGGCCGCGTACGAGACGGTGGGGATCACGCTGCCCCGGGTGGCCAACGACCAGTACAACGCCGGGCCGCACCCCAAGCGGGAGGAGCTGCTGCCCGGGGATCTGGTGTTCTTCTCGGACGACCTCACCAACTCCCGGGCCATCCGGCACGTGGGGATCTACGTCGGGGGCGGGTACATGATCGACGCGCCTCGGCCGGGGGCCGTCATCCGGTTCGACCCGATCGATACGCCCGACTACTTCGGGGCGACCCGGGTGACCGAAGATGGCGCGAAAGCATTGCCCACCTCTGTGTGAAACACTCCCCTGAGCTGCAGTGATGTGTCTCTCTTCGATAACGTCTGCGTGATCATTCGGTGGAGAGTGGAACGTATTGAAGGGGACCGTGCGTTCCTGTTCTCGTAGCCGACGACGGGGGTTGATGGCACGGCGCACCGGTGGGTGCGTCGGGGAGATGACGACGAAGGGGCCGTTGCACCATGGCTGGACTCGCCGGAACCGGGTCGAACCCTGACGTCGACTTGCTGTACGACATCAACGGTCTCGCCAAGGACGCGCCGCAATGGTTCGACCGCGGCATGGAGTTCGTGGGCGAGTGGGGGCTGCTGGCCGCCATGGTGCTGCTGGTGGTCTGGTGCTGGTGGTCCGTGCGGCGACGAGGTGGGGAGGATGCCGCCTCGTCCGTGGCCGCGTTGGTGTGGGCGCCGCTTGCCGCCGCGGTCGCCGTACTGGTCAATGTGCCGATACGGGGTTTTGTGGAGCGTCCTCGGCCTTTTGTCGCGCATGAAGACCTCGACGTTCTCATCGGCGGCAAGACCGATTACTCGTTCGTGAGCGATCACGCGACTCTCACCATGGCGATGGGGGTCGGGTTGTTTGTCGCGAATCGGAAGTTCGGGCTTGTCGGGATAGGGATTGCGCTGCTCGAAGGGTTCTGCCGGGTCTATATGGGCGTGCACTATCCGACTGATGTCATCGGTGGATTCGCCCTGGGAACCGCCGTTGTTCTGCTTCTTTCGCCGCTTGCCATGGCTCTGTTGACGCCGGTTGTCCAGGCTGTGGAGCGGTCGGAGCGGGTTGGGTGGGTGATCCGCGCGCGGGGCTCCGCCGGGGGGCAGGGAAGAGTGATTCCGGGGGCTCAGGTGGAGGCGGAGCCTGAAGAGCGGGATCTGGCAGCGTGAGCGCTCCGCTTGGGGCGCGGTGGGGGTCCGGGGTGGTCTGGGCTGTTTGTTTTGTGCGGGTTGTGGGGAGCTGAGCGCGCCCACGCGGCGGAGCCGCACAATGTCACAGCCCCGCGCCCCTGGCACCTAGCCTCTGGCGCCTTGCCAGTGCCGCCCGGGGCTCGGTGCCTTATAGCGACTGCGGGAACTTGAAGAAGCCCGTCGGGTCGTACTGCTTCTTCAGGGTCTTGAGTCGCGGTGCCGCTGGGCCGTAGTAGGCCTCTCGCCAGTTCGTCAGGGTTGGGTCCGTGTAGTTCTGGTACGCGGCGCCCGACGCGTGACGCTTCATCGCCGCGTGGGCTCCCGTCAGCCAGGACTCGGACGTGGAGCCGGAGGTTCCCGGGCGCCAGGCGGCGATGTACTGGGCCAGCATGCGGGAGCGGCGGTGGACGAAGGCCGTCGCGGTGGGGTCCACTCGGTTGACCGCGCCGCCCAGGGCCGTCAACGCGATGCTGCCCGTGCCGCCCCGGACCCCGGCCATCTGGGACAGCAGCGTCTGGATGCCCGCCGCGGAGATCGAGCGGTCGAAGAAGTCCGAGCGGGCCGCGTACGTCTCGCGGCCCAGCGCGCCCTCGGGGGAGCGGCCCGGGGTCGAGCCGGGGAGATGGCACTGGGCGTCGGTCGAGAAGGACGAGCAGCCGGCGTACACCTCCATCGCCTCCTCGTAGGAGTGGCGCTTGAGGGAGACGTTGCTGGCGGAGGCGCCGATGCGGTCGGCGAGGCGGTCGACGGCGTTCTGGAGTTCGCCGTACGTGCCGAGGGAGAACGCGGAGACGGAGATCGTGGGCGTGCCGCCTGCCGCGTTCGCGAAATGGCACGAGGACCAGATCTCGTCGGGCTGGTCCGGGCCCCACTCCTGCCAGGCCCTGATGACGGCGGCGGCCCTGGACCACGGCCAGGACATGAAGGCCGAGACGGCCTGCGGCGCCGGGTGCGTTCTGAAGCGGAGCTCGGTGACGACGCCGAAGTTGCCGTTGCCCGCGCCGCGCAGGGCCCAGAAAAGGTCCTTGTTCTCGGTCGTGCTCGCCGTCAGCTGCTTTCCGTCGGCCGTGATCAGGGTCGCCCCCGTGAGGCTGTCGCAGGTCAGGCCGTACGCACGGGACACCACGCCGTGGCCGCCGCCCAGGGTCAGGCCCGAGACGCCCACCGTCGGGCAGGAACCGGCCGGAATCGTGACGCCCTTCGCGGCGAGCGCGCGGTAGACGTCGATCAGCTTGGCGCCCGCGCCGACCACCGCCTCGTTGCCGGATGCCCGGACCCGGGCGAGCTTGGACACGTCGACGATCAGGCGGCCGTTTCCGGACGACCAACCGGCGTACGAGTGGCCGCCGTTGCGGATGGCGACAGGGATCTTGTGGGCGCGGGCGTACGAGATCGCCGTACGGATGTCGTCGGCGTGCGCGACGTACGCGACGGCGGTCGGCTTCAGCGAGTCGAAGCGGGTGTTGTAGAGCTGGCGGGCGGCCGCCCAGCTGCGGTCGCCGGGGCGGATCAGGGGGCCGTCGAGGTCCTTGGCCAGTGCATTCCAGCCGGCCGCGGCGGAGGCGCCGGTCGTCGTGAGCGGCGTACCGGACGTATCGGATGTCCCGGATGTGCCGGACGTACGGGTCCCCGTGGTGGACCGTGGCTCGGACCCGCCGCCGGAGCACGCGGCCGTGACCGCCGCCGCAGTGACCGCGGCGCCGCCGCCTATGAACGTCCGCCGTTGCATGCGTGCCTCCCGTTGTTCCCGTGGAACGAGACGGGCCTCGGCGGCGGCGGGTTCCACGGGCGCGCTCCGGGAATCGCCGGAAACGGAGCTGTCGCCGCGCCGGGGGACAGCGGGGACAGTATGTGGCACCCGTCACCGGGACCAGGGTCACCGGGATCGGACCCACCGAGGCCGGGACCGCAATGGCGGACGTGCCGCGCTCGGTACGACCCCAGGGGCGTACCGGCGTGTTTTCGGCCATCCTCGGAGTGGGCCGGGTCGGTCGGGTCGGCTCGGGCACGGGTGGCCGGAGAGGCGGGCGCTGCCTGGAGTGGTGCCGAGGGCGTCCGAGGAGAGGCGAGTGGATCTTCCGAAGGCGGGTGGAGCCTCCGAGGGATGGGGTTCCGTTTGCCGGGACCCTCACGTGTTCTCCCCGTGAGCATTCCGTGACCTCACCGCACTGACGGCAGGGGTTCACCCTCCGTTCACTCACGGCCATCGGCGGCTTCACCTGTTCTGCCTAATTTCGGCCTTACACGGTGCGTGGCGCGAACGGAAGTCCGCCCACGTATCACTCCATGACAAGTAGTACGACGGCAGTCTCGTGCGGACGAGAGGCTGCACCACGACTCGCACGCCGCCGGCCAAGGCGGCTCCTGGAAGGAACCCCCGAAAGTGAAGCTTCAGCGCAAGAACCGGCTTCGCGCCCTTTCCCTCGGTGCTGTCGCCGTCTCCGGCGCCCTGGCGCTGACGGCGTGCGGCTCGGACGACACGGGTGACACCGGCGGCGGCGACGGCGCGAGCCAGACGGCCGATGCCAGCACGATCAAGTGCGATGACGCCAAGGGGCAGCTGCTCGCCGACGGCTCGTCCGCGCAGAAGAACGCGATGGACGCCTGGGTCAAGCAGTTCACGGCCGCCTGCAAGGGCGTGCAGATCAACTACAAGGGCGGCGGCTCGGGCGCCGGTATCACGGCGTTCACCCAGGGCCAGGTCGCCTTCGCCGGTTCCGACTCCGCGCTGAAGCCCGAAGAGGTCACCGCTTCCAAGCAGGTCTGCTCCGGCGGCCAGGGCATCGACCTTCCGATGGTCGGCGGCCCGATCGCCGTCGGCTTCAACGTCCCGGGCGTCGACAAGCTCGTTCTGGACGCGCCGACCCTCGCCCAGATCTTCGACGACAAGATCAAGAACTGGAACGACAAGGCGATCGCGGACCTGAACCCGGACGCGAAGCTGCCCAGCCTCAAGATCCAGGCGTTCCACCGCTCGGACGAGTCCGGCACCACGGACAACTTCACCAAGTACCTGAAGGCCGCGGCCCCCGACGACTGGAAGTACGAGGGCGGCAAGGCCTGGGAGGCCAAGGGCGGCCAGTCCGCTCCGCAGTCCTCCGGTGTCGCCGCGCAGGTGAAGCAGACCTCCGGCGCCATCGGTTACTTCGAGCTGTCGTACGCCAAGGACGGCATCAAGCCGATCAGCCTCGACACGGGTGCCGCTGCCCCCGTCGACGCCACCGTCGAGAACGCCACCAAGGCCATCGCGGACGCCAAGGTCGTCGGCACGGGCAAGGACCTCGCCCTCGAGCTGAACTACACGACCAAGGCCGAGGGTGCCTACCCGATGATCCTGGTCACGTACGAGGTCGTCTGCGACAAGGGCAACAAGGCGGAGACCCTGGCCACCACCAAGGCCTTCCTCACCTACATGGCGAGCGAGGACGGCCAGAACCTGCTGGCCGACATCGACTACGCGCCGATGCCTGCCGACATCATCGCCAAGGTCCGCGAGACCGTCTCGACCCTCAGCTGACCTGAGTGTGCGGTCCGGCCCCACCACGGGGCCGGGCCGCACCGTCCGGTGCACCGCCGCCAGGAGCCGTACGCCATTACGGCTCCGCAGACCGGAGATCCTGATGGACATATCCACGAAGAAAACCGAAGACACACCTCCCCCGCCCTCGCCACCCACCGAGGCCGAGCAGAAGCGCGCATCTCGCGGCGCCACCCGACCCGGAGACCGGATCTTCCTCGGTCTGTCCCGTGGGTCGGGCATTTTCCTGCTGGTGGTCATGGCCGCGATCGCGGTCTTCCTCACCTACCGCGCCTCCCTCGCGATCAGCAAGAACGAGGGCAACTTCCTCACCACCTTCGAGTGGAACCCCACCGCGATCCCGCCGGACTTCGGTATCGCCGTCCTGGCCTTCGGCACGGTGGTCTCCTCGATCATCGCCATGGTCATCGCGGTTCCGATCGCGGTCGCCATCGCGCTGTTCCTCACGCACTACGCCCCGCGCAGGATCAGCGGCCCCATCTCGTACGTCATCGACCTGCTCGCCGCCGTGCCGTCCATCGTCTACGGCCTGTGGGGCGCCCTCGTCCTCGTGCCGAACATGAACGGCCTCTTCAGCTGGCTGGACGAGTACTTCGGCTGGACCGGCATCTTCGAGTGGCAGGGCGGCGCCCCGCGCTCGATGCTCACGGTCGGCATCCTGCTCGCGATCATGATCCTGCCGATCGTCGTCAACGTGAGCCGCGAGGTCTTCCGCCAGTCCCCGCAGATGATCGAAGAGGCGGCCCTCGCCCTCGGCGCCACGCGGTGGGAGGTCATCCGCATGGCGGTCCTGCCCTTCGGCCGCTCCGGTGTGATCTCGGCCTCGATGCTCGGCCTCGGCCGCGCGCTCGGCGAGACGATGGCCGTCGCCACGGTCCTCTCGCCGACCTTCGAGATCCAGGCCAGCCTGCTCGACCCGGGCGGCGGCACCTTCGCCCAGAACATCGCCAGCAAGTTCGGCGAGGCCACCGACCAGGGCCGTGACGCGCTCATCGCCTCCGGTCTGGTCCTCTTCGTCATCACCCTGCTGGTCAACGGTGCGGCCCGCGCGATCATCGCCCGCCGCAAGGAGTACTCGGGGGCCAACGCATGAGCAACGTCGTCATGGACAAGCGGCCCAGCACCCTGCGTGGCGCCAGCCTCCCCAAGTGGTCCTCGTGGGCCGTCGCCGCCGGCTCCGTCGCCGTCGCCGTCGGTATCGGCCTGGCCGCCGGCCTGCACAGCCGCATTCAGTGGGGCTTGATCGCCGCGATCCTCTTCGTCCTCGGTACGTACGTCATCGCCACCCTCGTCGAGGGCCCCCGCCAGGCCAAGGACCGCCTCGCGACCTCCCTCGTCTGGGTCGCCTTCCTGCTCGCCGTGGTGCCGCTGATCTCCCTGGTCTGGACGACCGTCAAGCGCGGTGTGAAGGTCCTCGACGGCTACTTCCTGAGCCACTCGATGGGCGTGGTCGCCGACTCCGAGCCGGGCGGCGGCATCTACCACGCCATCATCGGCAGCCTGGAGCAGGTCGCTCTCGCCACGGTGATCGCCGTGCCGGTCGGCGTGCTGACCGCGATCTACCTCGTGGAGTACGGGCGCGGCAATCTCGCCCGGTCCGTCACCTTCTTCGTCGACGTCATGACCGGTATCCCGTCGATCGTCGCGGGCCTGTTCATCCTCAGCCTGATGCTGCAGTTCGACATGCAGCCCTTCGGTTTCGCCGGCTCGCTCGCCCTGGCGATCCTGATGATGCCGGTCGTCGTCCGCTCCACGGAGGAGATGCTCAAGCTCGTACCGAACGAGCTGCGCGAGGCCTCTCTGGCGCTCGGCGTGCCCAAGTGGCGCACTATCCTGAAGGTGGTCCTGCCGACCTCCCTCGGCGGCATCACCACCGGCATCATGCTGGCGGTCGCCCGTATCGCGGGCGAGACGGCGCCGGTGCTGCTGCTGGTCTTCGGCAACCCCTTCATCAATACCGACCCGTTCGAGGGTGCGCAGTCCTCGCTGCCGCTGTACATCTACCAGCAGTACGGCGCGGGCTCGACCGCCTCGTACGACCGTGCCTGGGCGGCCTCGCTCGCGCTGATCGCCTTCGTGATGATCCTCAACCTCGGGGCTCGCGGCATCGCCCGCTGGAAGTCCCCGAAGACCGGTCGCTGACGCGGCCATACAGCGACCAGTCTCCCCCTCGAAAGAAACAGTGATTGACATGGCCAAGCGAATCGACGTAAGCGGTCTGACCGCTTACTACAGCGCCCACAAGGCGATCGAAGACATCTCGATGACCGTCGAGCCGCGTTCGGTGACGGCCTTCATCGGTCCGTCGGGCTGCGGCAAGTCCACCTTCCTGCGCACCCTCAACCGCATGCACGAGGTCACCCCCGGTGGCCGGGTCGAGGGCAAGGTGCTCCTCGACGACGAGGACCTGTACGCGCACGGGGTCGACCCCGTCTCGGTACGGCAGACCATCGGCATGGTCTTCCAGCGGCCGAACCCGTTCCCGACCATGTCGATCTTCGACAACGTGGCGGCCGGGCTGAAGCTGAACGGTTCGTACAAGAAGTCCGAGCTGGGCGACGTCGTCGAGAAGTCCCTCAAGGGCGCGAACCTCTGGAACGAGGTCAAGGACCGGCTGAACAAGCCCGGCTCGGGCCTCTCCGGTGGTCAGCAGCAACGTCTCTGCATCGCCCGTGCGATCGCGGTGGAGCCCCAGGTCCTGCTGATGGACGAGCCCTGCTCGGCGCTCGACCCCATCTCCACCCTGGCCATCGAGGACCTCATCGGTGAGCTGAAGGAGCGCTTCACGATCGTCATCGTGACGCACAACATGCAGCAGGCGGCCCGTGTCTCGGACCGCACGGCCTTCTTCAACCTGTCCGCGGTCGGGCAGCCCGGGCGGCTCATCGAGATCGACGACACGGAGCGGATCTTCTCCAACCCGTCCGTCCAGGCGACCGAGGACTACATCTCCGGCCGCTTCGGATAACCGTCGCCTCTGCCCCCTCGACCCCTCGCGGTGCTGCATGGCGGTGCCACCGCGGGGCCCAATAGGGCCCGCCTCCCGGATACGGGGGGTGGGCCCGTTGGTTTTTCGCCCCCGCCGCCCCTACCCGTCCCATCCTCTGGGGGCTGCGCCCCCAGACCCCCCTCCTTTCGGCCTGGACGGCCTCGTCCTCAAACGCCGGACGGGC
>NZ_JBQQCG010000124.1:0-25180 GCF_052245575.1 Streptomyces sp. 2A115
CCCCGGGCCTGGTCGAGGGCGGGCTCGATGCCGTCGTTGACGAAGTGGAACGTGGTGCCGCCGGGCCGCTCCCACGGGTCACGCTTGGTGTGCGTCACGACGAAGACCGGGGTGTGGAAGGGCGCCTCCTCCGGCCATGCCTGCTCGCCGAGGTCGAACATGCGCTTGCCCATGACGCTGGCGCCGGTGCGCTCGAACGTCTCCCGCGCGATGTCGTTGTCGCGGCCCTCCTCGCCGCCCTCGCCCAGCTTCAGGTTCTCCCGGATGAACCGCAGCGGGAAGGCCCACTGCTGCAGCTCCGTCCACTGCGCCATCCAGCGCTGAACGTCCGGGTCGTCCTGCTTATCGGGCGCGAGGAAGTCGTCAGCGGGCACGGGCTCGGGCGCGATGAAGCCGTCCAGCGACATCGTCACGCTGAAGAACACCTTCCCGGCCATCAGCCCTCCGCCCTCTTCCGTGCGAGGTCGGTGACGTAGGCCGCCAGGTTGCTCAGGGTCTGCTGGCCGCCCTCGATCGCGTGGTACTTCTCGACCGCCTCGTCGCGCAGTTCCTTGGTGGGGAACACCGTGCGCATCACGATCCGGGTCGCCGAGCCGTCCGGCGTGAAGGTCAGGACCGACTCGAAGGCGTTCGGGTCGCCGCGGGACTCACCGTGCAGCAGCGCGATCCGCTCCGGCGGGGCGATTTGCAGCCAGCGGATCCACTCGGAGTAGTCGGTCCCGTCCGGCCCGTGCAGCACGAAGTCCCACTCCCCACCCTCGCGGAACTCGAAGGACCGTGTGGTGGTGGTGAATCCCTCCGGACCCCACCACCGCGACAGGTGCCGGACCTCGGTGAACGCCTCGAACACCAGCTCCCGCGGGGCGTCGATGACCCGGGAGATCACGATCTCCCGGTCGGCCGTCGCCGGCTCCGCCCGCGTTTCTTGCCTTGGCCCTGTCATCGGTCATTCCTCCTGCCGTGTCCGTTTGAGGTCCTGCACGTAGGTGTCCAGCCGGTCGAAACTCTCGTTCCAGAACTGCTCGAATCCGCCGACCCACTCGTGGACCGGCCGCAGCCCGCGGGCGTCCAGGCCGTAGAGGCGCTGCTTGCCCGCCCCGCGGACCCGCACCAGTCCTACCTCCCGGAGTACCCGTAGGTGCTTGGACGCCCCCGGCTGGCTGATCCCCAGCTCCTGGGCCAGGTCGGTCACTGGCCGCTCACCCGCCCGCAGCAGCGCCAGGATGTCCCGGCGCTGCGGCTCGGCGATCGCGTTGAACGCGTCCGACGTCGTCGCTGCTCGTGCCATGGCGGTTATCATATTCCTATATCGGCATACGTCAAGCCGGTTGGAAATCGGGCGAGTCTTGTCGGTGCTTCGGGCTGCAAATGAACGGTGCCCCAGACCGGGGGCCTGCACGTCGACGGCCGCCCGCCTTCTTCTGGATTCACCGCCGACGACACGGACCCACCTGGCGCGGGTCGGCTTCAGTCGTCCCGCCCGGCACCGCGATCAGGTGCGCTCAGGCCCGCCGTCCCGGGCGTGCCATCGGCGAGCCCGCAGCGCAGATACACGGTGCCCTTCGGACCGGCTACCGGCGGTTCGAGGAGTGTGACGTTCGTGGGCACCGCGCCACCGTCGAACACCTTCTTCCCGACGCCGAGCACGGTCGGGTGCACCCAGAGGTCGAGACGGTCGAAGAGGCAGATCGCGAAATCCGTCCACACCCAGCACCCGCGGCGTGCTGAACAGCGGATCCGGCAGCGCCATGACCCTGCGCAACAAGGTCATCCGCCCTGCGCGCAGGCCCAGTTGATCTACCGGACGAGCACCCGCCCGTCCGGCAAGCGCGAGCCCGACACGTTCCAGGACGTGGTTGATCCGAGTGGTGAAGCGTGCGTACGGGCAGTCAATTGAGCGAACGGCTCGGCGAATGTGCGGCGCGGGCAGTCCGCCGCTCCACAGTTGAAACCCCGGACCTTCAACAGGAACACGACGCTCTACTCGCGGAGCGGGAGATCCTTCAACCCGCGCTGATAGCAGTCGTGCACTCGGTCCGAGAAGCGACCGCAATCCGGACCCGCCGCCCGGCCGCCCGGCCTCTCGCCACCACATCGACCGTGCCGAAGGGAGCGGTCACCGCCTCGACATCCACGTCATCGATGCCGTCGAACGCGAGAGAGTCCCAAAACGATGCCTCGACCTTCATCACAGCACCGTCACCGATCACAAGCAAGAACGGCGTGGAACAACCAAAGACCTGATGGAGTGCCCTGTGGCCTGCTCGGCCTCCCGGTCGGCGCTTCCTCGTCTCAGTGAACCTGCCTCGTTCGGAAAGTCACTGGCTTCTCGTTCCCCCTTGCGGTGGGATTTGCGATGTGACGCTTCACGAGGATGAGATCCCAGTCGACGAGACGCTGGTCCGGTCGCTGCTGAAGGCACAGCGCCCAGAGTGGGCTGACCTGCCGTTGTCGCCCGCAGGCGCGGGCACGGACAACACCATGTATCGGCTGGGCGATGACTTGCTCGTGCGACTTCCACGAACCGCCGACAAGGGACGGTCTGTGCGAAAGGAGCAGGAATGGCTTCCTCGCCTGGCGCCCTTCCTGGCATGTCCGATTCCCGAGCCTGTCCACGTTGGGACGCCCACCGACGTCTTCCCTCTCGTCTGGTCGGTCTACCGCTGGATTGACGGCGACGAGGCCGGCCCTGCCACCGTCCAGGACTGGGGCGCCTTCGGAGCCGACCTGGCGGCGGTCGTGAGGGAACTCCACGGCATCGACCTCATGGGAGCGACCCGCGCGGATGGCCTCAGCTGGTACCGCGGAGGCAGCTTGGGGCCATGCGACCAGTGGATCGCCAGGTGTCTCGACGATTGCCGAGCCACTGTGGGTTCTGAACTCGACGTTGACCCTCTGGAACAGTTGTGGCGAGCCGCGCTCGCGCTGCCCGAGCCCTCCGGACCTCACGTGTGGCTCCACGGCGACCTGAAGCCGACCAACCTCCTGGTCCGGGAAGGCAAGCTCCAGGCAGTCATCGACTTCGGAGGACTCTCGGTCGGCTTTCCCGATGCCGAGCACTCCACACTCTGGGACCTGCCGCCACAAGCACGACGGGCCTACTGGGACACCTTGGACCTCGACGATGTGACCTGGGCCCGCGCCCGCGCCTGGGCGATCGCAGTGGGTGTCAGTGGCATCTCCTATTACTGGCACACCTTCCCCGCCTTCGTCGCCGAGTGCCGGGCACGACTTCGGGCGATCCTCACGGACGCCGCTGCGCGTTGAGTGGCCTCCCCGGTCCGCGAGGAAGGGTCGTACGGCGCAGGACCAGTGAAGGGCGACGGAACGCCGCGCGAAATGGAGCACTACCACCGACATGCCCTGAGCCTGACTCATCTCACTGAACCCGCGCCGCCCTGGTCACAGCGTCAACAACAGCTCACTTCCAATGAGACGGGACAGCGAGCTCGAACCCTCATAGTCGAACACCGAGGTGACGCTCCGCGATCCCTCCCCAAGTTCTGTGCCAGAGCCCCGTCCAGAGCGACATGGCCAACCAGGCACCGCTGTCGGCGTGATGCGCCGCCGTTCGCCCTGTGAGGCCTTCCTCGCCGAGGGCATGTACGACGGAGCCGGATCGGTTCGAGAAGACCCTGGTTGAACCGTCGGTGACGGTGCCCCGACCGGTGTCCCGCCCGACGGAACGGGACACCGGCCCCATGCCGCCGGGACACCGGGCGCGCCATGGTTGCCCTGCACGTCAGCACCGTCGGCCCGAAGCGGCCGGACGGCACGAGTTCGCAGGCGGCACTACTCCACGGGGGAACCATGGCCACTCCGCTTTCCGATCCGACCACAACCGGCCACCACGCCGTCCGCAAGCCGCCACGTGCGGCTATGGAGAGCCGCGGCTGGGCCTGGGGAGGCATCGTCACCGCGCTCGGCGGCATCACAGTGTCCGTCGCGGCAGGGCCGCTGTGGGCGTTCGATGACGCCGACATGCGCGACAACGCGCGCATGGTGGACAGTCTCGGCGGCTCCGCCCAGGGCTGGGTGTTCGTCACCCAGCTGGCGTTCACGGCGGCCGCGCTGGGCGCGGTCCTCTTCGGGGCCGGGCTGCGGCGCCGCCTCGAGCGGCAGTGCCCCGCGGGCAGTCTGGTGCCGACGACGGCGTATCTGGGCATGCTGCTGATCGGTGTGATGAGCCTGGTCGGCGCCGGGATGGGCACGGAGGCGTTCCACAACCTGCGGATGGCCGACAAGACCGACCCCGACACGGTCATCGGCGAACTCGCCCAGCTCGGTACGTACGGATGGGTGTGGTCGGGGTTGCTGCTCACCGCCGCCGCGCTCGCCGTCGCGGCGTTCCGGCAGGGTGCGGTGAGTCGCTGGATCGGCGTCGTGAGCCTGATCTTCGGCTTCCTGGCTCTGGTCACGCAGGTGCTGCCGTTCCAGTACATGGCGCTGTTCGTGGGCGTGCCGTATCTGCTGGTGCTCGGCATCGCGTTCGCCTTCGGCCGCGGGCCCGCGCTCGACTGACTGCGGGTCACTCCACCCGGGGGCAGTTCACGACTGACCCGGACGCCGCGAACGTCGTACGCCTTAAGCGGCAGCAGGGCTACACGTTCGACGTAGCGACGGCGCACTGACGACGGCGTCGCGGTGACAACCACGAGCACCCGCTGCGAGGCTTGGCCTGTGGGGGGAACAGGCATACCGGCCCGGCGGGGCGGAGACGGCGGGGGCCATCTGGTCCCCGCCGTCAGTGTGCTCGTGATCACGTGGGGTCTCGCGGCGACCGCCCTGGTCCTGATGGGCCTGGCGGGCGCCCCGTGGGACTCGACCCAGTGGTACTTCGTCGTCGACACGGCGGACGCCCTGGTGTACGGCCTGGTCGCGGCGGTCGTCCTGAGCCGGCGCCGGCACCCGGTGGCCTGGCTGGTCGCGCTGACCGCGGTCGGCGGGGGCGTCGCCGCGGTCACGGCCCAACTGGTCGTGCTGTGGGAGCAGGACGCCGGTCCCGACGCGATACCGCCGTCCTGGTCGATCATGCAGGGCACGGCCTGGGTGCCGGGGACTCTGGCGCTCATCCTGATCGTTCCGTATCTGGTGTCGGACACCGCCATGTCGCGTGGGATGAGGGCCGCGATCGGCGGCGGGATCGTCCTGATCGCGGCCCTGCTCGCGGTCCGGCTGACCGATCCATGGCCGTGGCCCGCGACCGGCGAGTCGTTCGCACCGCTGCCGCTGCGCGATGCGGACTGGGCACGGCTGGTCGAGCCCGCGCAGCGCGTGCTGATCGGCGGGGTCGTCGCGCTCGGCCTGGGCGCCGCCGCCCACGCGGCCTGGCGGCGGTGGCGGGATCCGGCAGTGCGCGGCCTGGGCTGGCTCGCGATCGGTACGGCACTGGTCGCGGCGACATTCCTGCCCCTGGTCCTGTGGGAGGGCGGGGGACCGGCGGCACTGCGGCTCTTCACGCCGCTGACGCACCTCGCCTCGCAGGCGTTCTTCCCGGCCGCCGTACTGGTCGCGGTACTGCGACAGCAGCTGTGGGGCATCGACCTCGTGGTCAGCCGCGCGCTGGTGTGGTGGCTGCTCACCGGCCTGCTCGTCGCCGGGTACTTCCTGACGGTCGCCGTGCTGGCGCTGCTGCTGCCCGGCGAGGGAACGTTGGGCCGGGTTCTGGCGACCGCCGCGCCCGCGGCCGGCATCCAGCCCGCCCGCGGATGGCTGCAGCGACGCGTGAACCGGCTCGTGCACGGCGAGGCGGCGGCCGGCGCGCTCAGCCGGGTCGGCCGTCACCTGGGCAGCGCGGCCGGTCCACAGGAGGTGCTCATCGGCATGGCGGAGAGCGTGGCCGCGTCCTTCAACCTCTGGTCGGTGCGGGTGCTGGACGAAGACAGGGAACCCCTGGTCACCGTCGGCGAACCGGTCGGGGCGCAGCCGGTTTCGGTCCCCCTCGTCGTACGGCAGCGTCTTGTCGGCACGCTCGTGGTGACCGCGCGCCCCGGCGAACGACTCGACCGACGCGCCCGTACCGCACTCGACGAGGTCGCCCCCATCGTCGCGACCGCGGTCCACCTCGCCGCCGTCACCCGGGAGCTTCGCGAGTCCCGCGGCCGGCTCGCCGCGGCCCGCGACGACGAGCGCCGCGCCCTGCGCCGGGAACTCCACGACCAGCTGGGCCCCGCCCTGGCCGGCATCGGCCTCGGCCTCGCCGCAGCAGCCAATCTGCTCCCCGCCGACTCGCCGGCAGCCCCGCTGCTCACCCGCCTTCGTACGGAGGCCGATGCCCGCGTCGACGAAGTCCGCGTCCTTGCCCGTGGGTTGGTACCACCGGTACTCGCCGAGCTGGGGCTGGTACCGGCCTTGCGTGAACTGGTCATGCGCTACGAGGCGGATGGTCTCCAAGTCGTCGTACGCGCCGACAGCGAGGCCTCCGCACCGGATGGCGGCGGGGCAGCGGTCCCGCCCGACGCACCGGCGTCGGCAGCGCCCACGGAGATCGAAGCGGCCTCCTCCGACATGCGAGGTGGGGCGGCCATGGCGACACAAGCATCGACGGCAGCCGTACGCGACGTACCCCCGGACGTCGCAGGCACGGTGTACGCCGTCGTCGCCGAAGCCCTGCGCAACGTCGCGCGGCACGCCGGGGCCCGAACCTGCACGGTGACCTTGGCGGGCCTCGCTCCCGGCGCGGGCCCGCGGCTGACGGTGAGCGTTGAGGACGACGGCCGCGGCATCGGCCCGGTGGCCCGCCCCGGTGTCGGCACCCAGTCTCTGCGGGAACGCGCCGAGACCCTCGGAGGCACGATCACCTGGCAGTCGGGCGAGGGCGGCCGCGGCACCCGTATCGACCTCAGCGTGCCCCTCAGCCACGAGGCCGACTGGCGGGAGCGGCAGGAGGACGAGGTGAGCGGCCGTGTCCGGTAAGGCGGTTGAGACGGTTCCGGAGACCTCGGGGGACGCGGCGCTGCGGATCGTCGTCGTCGACGACCACCCCGTGTTCCGTATGGGCATGACCGCGCTGCTCGACTCGCTGCCCGGGCTGATGGTGGTGGCCGAGGCCGAGGACCTGGAAGCGGCCCTGGCAGCGGCCCGGACACACCGCCCCGAAGTGGTCATCATGGACCTGCACCTGGGCGACCGGACGCCGTCGGGCGTGGAGGCCACACGGGAGATCCTGCGCATCCGGCCAGGAACGGCCGTCCTCGTGGTGACCATGCTGGACGACGACGATTCCGTCTTCGCCTCGATGCGGGCCGGGGCCCGGGGCTATCTCCTCAAGGGCGCGGCACCCGACGAGATCGAAAGGGCGGTACGAGCCGTCGCGAACGGCGAGGTGATCCTCGGCCCCGCGGTCGCCTCACGAGCCGTCGCCTACTTGACGGGCCTGCGGTCCGCCGGCGCTCCACCCGTGGCCCTGCCCGAGCTGACCGCGCGGGAGCGCGAGGTCCTGGACCTGGTAGCCAGAGGCCCGGACAACCTGACGATCTCCAGGCGCCTCGTACTCAGTCCCAAGACAGTGCGCAACCACTTGTCCAACATCCTGACCAAGCTCCAGGCAGCCACCCGAGCAGAGGCCATTGTCCGGGCCCGTCAGGCAGGACTGGGCGAGAACTGAGCGGCCGGACCCCTGCTCCCCGGCCGAACCCAGGCATACGAGGGGGCCGCTCCCGGCAACGCCTCCGGCAGGATCCGCCGGACACGCCCCAGGGCCACTCGGCCTTTCGTCTCGGCCCGCGGTTCGGCTGGGCAGTCTGGTCGGGGCGGGTGCCGACAGGCGTCGAGTGCCGTCACCGGGCTCGACCGGCGCTGCAGGTAGGCGTATCAGGCGCGGGCACCCACTGAGCCATTTCAGCGCGGCCACCGGTCCGGTGACGCCAGTTCGGGCACGGCTCGCACGGCTCGCACAGCTCCTCGCGGGGGCGGGCCCACCGGGACACGCGCGTTCGTCGCCGGGGGATCCGTACAACCCCGCACGACGCGGTCGTGGCGGTCTTGTTGGGTATGACCAGGCACGCGGTCGTGACTGTGACGCGGGCGAAATAGCTTCGTGCGCTGCGAGCGTGCCACGGTGTGTAAACGGCTGCGTGCAGTCTCTGGAGTAGGGCCCCGTCCGGCTGCCATCCATCGGGGCCCCTTACCTCCCGTCCGGCCGTCAGTGCCCTGGCACTTGGTCATGTATCGAAGGCGCAGGTCACAGTCGTTGACGGCGGCGACCAGCACGGTCGTGCAGCGGTGGCGAGATCATCGCACCCGCCCGGCCGGGGAATCGTCCGGCCGATCACTGGGTTGACCAGTCAGTATTCGAGATCTCGAAGGAGCCGGCATGACCGACGAACCCGCCGTGCGTGAACTCCGCTTAGTGGTCACGGCAGCCGACTACGAGGCGGCGCTGCACTTCTACCGCGACGTCCTTGGCCTGACCGAGCGCGGAGCGTTCGCCTCTCCCGATGGACGGGTCACCATCCTTGACGCCGGCCGGGCCACCTTGGAGCTGACTGATCCGAACCACGCTGCCTTCATCGACGAAGTCGAGGTCGGGCGGCGAGTAGCCGGCCACATTCGCGTTGCCTTCCAGGTCGACGACTCGGTCGCCAAAACCGCGAAGCTGGCCGCCGCCGGAGCCCAGGTGATCGCCGAGCCGACGCGCACCCCCTGGAACTCACTCAACTCGCGGCTTGAGGCACCGGGCGCTCTTCAGCTCACTCTCTTCACCGAGCTTGACGATTAGGCGTTGCGTGACCGTGCTGGTCACAGCCACTCGTTGAGGGCAGCGACGAGGACGGTCGCCTCGCAACGGACCGCGAACGTCGTCCCCTGTGGAGGAAGGCGTGGCTGTCCCGTCTCACTCAACCGAGTCGCTTCGCAACGAACGGAGTCGTTCGGGCTTCTGTCTCAGTGAACTCAGGTCCTGTCTCCTTGGCCATCTGCGGGCCGGAGGACTTGTAGATGGTCGGCGGTGGTTCCGTCGGGCTTTCGGCCGAAGGCAGCCGCAAGAACGGCGGGGAGGTCAGCCTCGGGGACCGCGGCGCGCACCTCCTCCAGGACATGAGGAAAGCTGTCGTCATCGATGGCGCCCATGTACTCCTGGCGCAACTGGTAGATGGCCTCGACGAGGTCGGGCCGCAGCCGCATCCAGGCGCGGGACGTGCGGATCTCCTCCTCGACCTGGTCCATGAACCAGCGCATGACCTCGTATGGGACGTCCAGGTGACTACCGTCAGGGTAGAAACACACCGTGGGCTCCCGCGCCGGGTCCTCGTCGGGGACGATCGCGGTCACAAGGTTTCGTTGCTCGGCGACGAGATCCAGTTCCAAGTACCAGGCGTCATCGGGAACGGAATACATCGCGGTGATCGCGTAATCCCCGTTGGGGTGCGGGACAGGCATGGCCGCATGCTGTCACGCCCGTCTGGCGGCAGACCGATCCCATACCCCGACGGCGGATACAGACGGGACTTGCGGTCTGTATCAGTGAACGCAGTCCACGAGTCTCACTCAATCCAGTCCACACAGGTCAACGGCATACAGACGACTGACTTCGTTGAGACAGGACAGTGGGTGCCGCCGGCGGAGTCGGTGCGGATCAGTGTCTGGCGGCCCCGCCGCAGCGATATCGCGACCACCCCCACCGCCGGCACCGCCCCGCTCACACCCGGACAAGCACCCCCCGGACCAGGTGTCAGCACCCCGCCAACATCACCAACAGAGTCACGGCATTCGCTTACATCCCGGGATGCGGAAGCGCAACTGAAGGCGGACCATGGAGTGGTCGGGGTTCCATTCCCGGAGCGGCGTATGCGGCCGTGGGCAGACGGCGTGGGCCGTCTGGGTTCCCCGTACTGCGCGACACCCGTACTGCGCGACACCCGCGCCTGCGGCTTCGTTCGCTCTTCAACGGCCGTTGCTGCCCGGGCCGTTCCACTCGGTCACGTGTCGATTCCGGGACCGCTTCACTTCGCGGAGGCACCCAAATGCCCGTGCTCTTCTTTGACATAGGAGCGACCTTGGCGGATGCCCGAGAGGAGGCAGACGGGTCCCTGACGTTGCTGCCCCGCCCACGTGTCCTCGCAGTGCTCGATGCCTTCCGCGACGTACGCAAGGGCGTCATTTCCAACCCCGGCTCGAGTGAAGGCGCCACGGAGCGGGCCGCGTCGGCCCTGCGGGAGGCGTTCCCCGACCGTTTCACGGACAACGCGCTCGCGCACTGGGGCCCCAAGAATAGCCGGGAGATCTTCGACGAGGCGGTCGTCCGCACGGCGGGGGAGGGGACACCGGCCTCGGCGGCCGGCGACTGCGTCTTCGTGGGCGAGGAGCACCAGGAGCGCGCATTCGCCAGGGAAGCCGGGCTGCGTACGGCGGCCCACCCCGTGTTCACCCGCGCCGCCGTGGACAACCGTCCCGTTCTCTGGGCGCGGATCGAACTGCCTGAGGGCCGAGGGCTGCCCGCGCTGGAAGCGGTCGCGAACCAGACCGAGGTCGTCCCCGTGCACATCGCCTCCGCGCGGCTCGTCCTGGCCATGGCGAGCATGCGCGGCGCCGCGGCACTCGAACAGGCCGGGTTCACGGTGGACTTGCGGGGGTCGGTGGAGGAGACAGCGGCCTTCCTGATCCGCGACGACCGTCCCCTCACCCCCGCCCAGGGCTTCGCGGATGCCCCGGACGGGGCGACGACGCGTGCCACGTCTGCTTTCGGCCTCGTTGCCGACGAACTCGCCGGAGCCACGACCCCGCCCCTCCTCCCGCTGGGTGCCGCGCCGGGCGGTGTCTACGTCGCCGTACCCGCCGGCGCCCCGATCGAGGACGTCCACCTGCCGGGCGCGAAGCCCGGACACACCGAGCGACTGCTTCCGGACCCGGCACTCCTCTCCCGCCCTGGAGAGGCATGGGCGCAAGGACTTGCCATCGGCCCGGCGGAAAGCATGGCGGAGCCGGGCCCTCAAGCGTCGGCAGCCGGTGATGCGAGCCCTTCCCCCGAGACGATCGCCGCGGTGCGCGCGGCCGTGACGCCCGAGGTACTGCGTGGCCATGTCGCGCGCATCTCCGGTGTCGAGCCGCTCAGAGACGGCGAGGCGATGCTGGTGCGCAGCCGGGACGCGTCCGCCCCTGACAACCCCCGGGTAGTCGAGGCGCTCGCAGACCGTTTCCAGAACCTCGACCTGGCGGTACGACTGCACCAATTCCGGTGGCGCGGGCACCGGTTGTTCAACGTGGAGGCCGAGCACTCCGTCGCCGGGGCGGATTCCACGGTGCTCATCACCGCGCACCTGGATTCCACCGCCTCCAGCGGTGAATTCGTCGACGAGAACGGCGACTCGCGCCCGTACGATCCCGCCGTGGACCCCGCACCGGGCGCCGACGACGACGGCAGCGGAACCGCCGCAGTCATGGCCGCGTCCGAGTGCCTGCACACATTGCTCGCAGCGGGCAGGGCGCCGACCCGGAGTGTGCGCTTCGTGCTCTTCAACGCCGAGGAACAGGGCCTGGTCGGCAGCAAGTTCTACGCCCGGGCCGCCGCCGCGGCGGACGAGCGCATCGCCGGCGTCTTCCAGATGGACATGATCGCGGGTCGTCAGCAGGGCAGCACACCGACCGTCGAGATCCACGCCGGTTCCTCGGTGCCGGGTCCGGTCGTGGGCGCATCCGACGCGCTGGGTGCTCTCGTCGCGGACACCGTCCCCGCCATCGACCCTGCGGTGACGGTTCAGCAGCTCACGGGCCCCTCCGATCCGGCGATAGGGCGCAGCGACCACGCGAGCTTCCACGAGCGAGGGTGGGCGGCCGTCGCCGTTTCCGAGGACATTTTCGCCCGCGACGGCGGGCCTGGCACGGGCACCCGGCAATACCACACCCCGGGAGACACCCTCCTGGACCAGGACCACAGCCCGCAGTTCGCGGCCACGGTCGCCCGCTCCGTCACGGCGACCGCTCTGACCCTCGCGGGCCTGTAACCCGTAGGACAGCCGACACCGGGCCTCGCGCCCGCGACAGGAGGATCCCTCATGACACAGCTGATCGACAAGCGAGACCTGGGGTACGACCGGCTCGCCAGAGTCCCGGGCGCCGAGGCGTTCCTCGCCGAGACCGATCGCGTGGCGCAATCGGTGCATCACACCCTCATCGCCGAGGGCAGCAAGGTGAACCGCTTCACCGGGCACCTGACCGAGCTACGGGTGGAGGGCGCACCGGCCGGCCTCGCCAACCGGGCAGGCGCCGAGGCCGCCGACGGCGACTACATCGCTCGGGCCAAGGAGTATCTCTCCTCCATCTCGGGGGCGATCGGCTTCGCTGCTGGAGAACCCGCCGAGTTCGAGGCCGATCCGAAGGTGACGGCCACGAGCGGCGGCATACGCGTGGTCAGCCTCCAGCAGACGCTCAACGGCATCGACGTGTGGGGCATGGCTCCCAAGGTGTGGCTGCGCAACGACGGCACGGTGGACAGGGTCGTCGGCGACACGGCGAGCCTGCCGGGCAACGTCCCCACGATGCCGACGGTGCCGGTCGAGACAGCCCTGGCCGCCGGTGCCGCGAAGGCCGCCGAACCGGTCACGATCGAAGGCCCGTTCGGCACCGACGAGCTGCCGGGCTTGGACATCTCGGCCGGCTTCCGCCGACTCAGCTCCCAGGCGAGCAACGACCAGCCGATGACGTTCGAGGCAGGCGCCTTCGACGATGCGATCCCCGGTCGCCTGGTGTACTTCTACATGGGCGATGACGTCCGTCTCGCCTGGTCTTTCACGTTCTCTCGCGCGAAGGGGGCCGTGCAGTACCACGCGCTCGTGGAGGCCGACGACAGGACGGCGGACGCGGCGGCACCCCAGGTGCTGTATCTCCAGGACCTGACGAATCATGTCGTCGGAGGATTGGTGTTCCGGCAGAACCCGGTCGAGACCGGGTTCGCCCTGGCTTCCTTCCCGCTGCCGCTGACCGACTACCCGGTAGAACCCCCGCCGACTCCGTTGCCCGGGTTCCCTGGGCCCTGGGTCACGCGGCAGAACGGGCATGTGGCGACCGTCGGGAACAACGTGCAGGCCGTCGACGGGGACACCGGTGAGAGCGTCGAGGTCGACGTCGACCAGGCGGGCAACGGGGTGTTCGCTCCGAACCCCGACACGCCGGATCAACTCGTCACCAACATCTTCTTCTTCTGCAACTACATGCACGACTTCTTCGTGATGCTCGATTTCACGGAGGAGCACGGCAACTTCCAGACCGTCAATTTCTCGGGTCTGGGCCGAGGCGCCGACCCGGTCGTAGCCCTCGCCCATCCTGGGCCGGTCTTCGGCACGGCCAATATGCTCACGCGCGCCGACGGCCTGGCAGCGGAGATGAACATGGGTCTGGTCTCCTCGACCGGACGGCACACGGCCAACGACGCGCACGTCGTCTTCCACGAGTTCACGCACGGTGTGACCAACCGGCTGGTCGGTGGCCTGCATGATGCCAACGGTCTGGGTGAGAACCAGTCCCGGGCGATGGGCGAAGGCTGGTCGGACTTCTTCGCGCTCACCATCCCAAACTTCTCCCAGGAGCGGGAGCACACCGTCGTCGGTGACTGGGTGGTCGCCAACGCGGGTGGCATCCGTCAGCGACCGTACGACGACCGGTACCCCGGCGACTTCGGCAACATCGGTCAGTTCGTGAACGGGCTCGACTACACGAAGATCCACAACGTCGGCGAGATCTGGTGCGCCGCGCTCATGGAGGTGATCCGCCGGGTCAGCGCGAAACTGGGCAGCAAGGAACGCGGCTACCGAATCGTCTGGCAGGCTGTCGCCGACGGCCTGAAACTCACGCCCAAGAACCCGTCCCTCCTCACCGCCCGCGACGCCATCCTGCGGGCTCTGAAGGACCTCCAGGGCAAGGCGTTCACCGAGGCCGAGTACCCCGAGGTCCGCGTGGCGACGTGGGGGTCCTTCGCCCGCTACGGAATGGGCTTTGACGCCTTCTGCCCCAACGCGTCCTTCGTCGGCTGCCGGGCTGGTGCCCTGCTGCCCCCGGCCGGACACGAGGACTGACGTCAGGTGTCCGTCCAGTCGTAGAGGGCCGTGATCGCGTACTCCCGACGGTAGGCGATCTGTTCCCCTTCAAGCCTGGTGATCGTCGCGCTAGAACGTGGCCGATCTGTGCCAGCAGTTGCTCGTCGTGCAGGCGCCGGGCAGAGTTCGGCCGCTTGCGGCGGGCCTTGAACGCAGAGACCGAAAGGTTCAGCTCCCGGCAGACCGGCTCGACCCCGAAGTCGTAGCGGAGGTGGTTGATCACCGCGTCGGCCTCGTGCCGGGCTGGTCGAGCTCATTCGCGATAAACACCCAGGTGGCTGTCAGGATCTCGTTCGCCCTCCCAACTCGGCGTTCCTCAAGCCGAGTTGGGAGAGTTCACTGCTGTCGCGAGTTCACCCTTGTCGGCGGTGGTGAGCAGATCGGGCCGGTCGCCCTGGTCGGCCTCGGCTTGGCGGACCCATTGGAAAAGGGGAGCTGCGAAGCGCCCAGGTCGGGCACCAGGGCTGCGGGCCGGAGCTTGCTTCGAACGCGGTCGGCTCGTCGAACGCCCCGAGGCTCACGCAGGCTGAATCACCGCAACTGATCGACTGCTCTTGATTTACGCCTCGTCAGGCCGATGAGTTTGCCTGCTGTCTGAAGTCTTCCACTGTGGCATTCCCGCCCCGATGGGGCGAGAAGCGGAGCGAGAAGCGGAGCATCCCCAAGCCATGGAGGTGAGATGGGGGCCAGAATGAGCAATCCGATTCGGCTGTACATGTCGATGTCGCTCGACGGCTACATTGCCGGTCCGGACGATCGACCGGGCCAGGAGCTCGGACGCGCCGGTGGACGTCTTTTCAACTGGCTCGACGACCGGGAATCCGACGGTCCCAGCGGACAGGTGTATCGCGAGGCGCTGGCGACCGGCGCGGTAATCTCCGGCCGTCGGACCTTCGAACTCGCCGGGCGTTGGCAGGGGGACCATCACGACGGTGTGCCGATCTTCGTCCTCACCCACCATGTGGATGACGGGGACGTGCCACCCGGCCACGCGCGATTCGTCACCGACGTCGAGGACTGCGCCCGTCAGGCTCGCGCGGCCGCCGGGGGACCTGCCGGTCATGGTCCATGGGGCGGGCGCGGCCCAAGCGCTCCTCTGGGCGGGGCACATCGACGAGATGGAGATCCACCTGGTTCATGTTCTCCTCGGGGACGGCCGACGACTCTTCGACCACCTCGGTGATGAGCACATCGAACTCGACCTCGTCCGACGGCTCGAGGACCGAGACGTCACGCACCTCCGCTACCGGGTACGCCGCCCCGAGGAAGCCGCATGAAGACGCTCTTCGTCGCCTACCGCGTCACCGACCTGGACCGCTCGCTCGATTTCTACACCGCCGTGGGCTACGTCGAGCTGGGCAGGGTCGACGGCGGGGACGGGAGTCACCTCGTGATCCTCAAGTTCCCCGGCGAACCGGCGGCCTCGCTCGAACTGGTCCACCGTCCCGTTGGCGGACGCGTCGACGTGGGCAGCGGTTTCGACCACCTCGCGATCCAGGTGCACGCACTGGCCGCCACCCTGGAACGGCTGACCGACGCCGGCCTGGAGCCGGGACCTGTCCAGTACCCGGGCGGGCCTCACGGCCCGAAGACGTCGTGGCTCACCGACCCGGATGGCTACCGGATCGAGTTGGTGGAGTGGCCGCCTGGACACCCCGACGGCATCACCGCCGCGGACTTCTCCTGAGCGGTCCGGTGAGCGGAGAGAAGAAGCTTCGCTTCGGGGCGGGCGCGGCGCGCCTTCCCATCCGGAGACCGAGGTTCTCAACTCAGTAGTTCTGCCACTCATGTCGGGTGTACTCGAGCACCGCGGGATCCATCAGGGTGCTTGCTCGAACGTCCTGGCGGCGGCGGTCCACGGGGAAGACGGCAGCGGCTTCGAGGACGGCGTCGTCCAGGAAACGCAACGGCGGGGCGGCCTCGGCCAGGCGCAGTGGCGGCGGTTGCCCTCCGGTGTCGGGGGTGGCCAGGATGAAGCCCCAGTTGCCGAAGCTGGGGACGTCCACCTGGTACTCGGTGGTCGTGTAGTCGGCCTTGCCGATCGTGGCGGCGATGGACCAGTACGTCTTGGGAGCGAAGAACGGAGAGCCGCCCTGCACCACGACTTGGCTTCCGGGATTCAGGACCTGGCCCAGCAAGTGGTAGAACTCGACGCTGTAGAGCTTGGCCAGTGAGGCCGTGTCCGGGTCCGGAAAGTCGATCACGACTGCGTCATAGCGCCGACCGGCATCCCGCAGCCAGTTGAAGGCGTCAGCGTTGACGACGGTGACCCGCGGGTCACCGAGCGCGTCGTCGTTGAGTTCGAGCAGGGGAGCGAACGTACGGGCGAGCCGGGTCATCGCCGGGTCGAGGTCGACCAGCGTCACCTCCTCGACGTCGTCGTAGCGCAGCACTTCCCGCAGGGCCAGCGCGTCTCCACCGCCCAGGATCAGTACGGACGAGCGCTTTCCCGACAGGGCGGGGTGGACGAGTGCCTCGTGGTAGCGGTACTCGTCGACGGAGGAGAACTGCAGGTCGCCGTTGAGGAACAGCCGTGTGTCAGAACCCTCGGTGAACGCGGTGGACTGGGTGATGACGATGTCCTGATACGGCGTGGTCTCGGCATGGACGATCGGGTCGCGGTACAGCTGCTGACGCGCGCTCACCTCGATGTCCTCCGCCAGTACGTACACCGTGCCGAGTACGGCAAGGACGGCAGCCGCCCCGGTCAGCAGCGAAATGCGGACGACACGGCGTATCCGGTGGCGGAAGATCCACAGGACGACGATGACGCCGGCCACGGCATTGACCGCGCCCACCACCAGCGCGCCCTTGAGCTGGCCGAAGGTGGGCAGAAGCAGCAGCGGGAAGCACAGGCCGCCGACCAGCGCTCCGACGTAGTCCGCGGCGAACATGTCGGCGACCGCGCTGCCTGCCTCCTGCCGCCTGATCCGCTGCAGCAGCGTCATCAGCAGGGGAATCTCCGCCCCGATGAGGAGGCCGATGGTGAACGAGACCGTCACCATGGCGGGCATGTAGAGCCGCAGCCAGGCGAACGACACGTACAGGATGAGCGCTGACAGGCCTCCGACGAGGGCCAGTACGGCCTCGACCAGGGCGAAGGCGCCGACCGCGCGCCGTTGCAGGGGTTTGGCCGCCAGTGAACCGATGCCCATGGCGAAGACCATGACGGAGATGACCACGGAGGTCTGCATCACGGAGTTGCCGATGAGGTAACTGCCCAGCGCCGTCAGCGCCAGTTCGTAGACCAGTCCGCAGGCCGCGCAGATGAACACCGCGAGCAGCAGCAGGAAACGCGCCCCCCGCGAGTAGGGCGCGGGCGGCTGTGCCGTGGTCGTGGCTGGAGTTGTGTCGCCCGTGACCGTGGTGCTCATGGCGGGTTCAGGAGACCGCGGCGCCGACCATGAAGGCCGTGCCGATATACATCGCCGCCTGGACCCAGGCGGCGGGATGGGGGCGGTCACCGTTGTCGTCGAGCACCGCGGCACCCATGCGGCCGGGGGTCAGCAGACCGACGATGCAGGAGATCAGTGTCATGACGGCGACTCCGGCGAGGCCGTACAGCAGCGTGCTGAACAGGCCGTAGCCGAGGCCCTGCTCGGATTCGCTCGACCTGATGGACTGGTCGACGACGAGGCCGATGGCGACCGTCTGGCCGGCGAGGAGCACGGCGGCACCGCGGTTGCGCTCCGTCCACACCACGTGCACGAGCTTTCCGGGGGTGACGAGGTCGAGTGCGATGAAACCGACCGCCATCACGACGAAGCCGGCCAGGCCGTAGAGCAGGGCGGTGCCTGCCGACTCCAGGATCTCTGCCACAGGGGGTGCCTTTCGAAGACGTCGTCGGGGATTGGGATGGGTGTCCTGCGGTTGGTCACTTGCCGGAGCCGGGGCCACCGCCGCGGAAGGCATCGCTGTCCGGATCCGGCCACACGGACCCGATGTGGGATCGCCAGCGGGAGTAACCCCTGCGGTAGTCGTCGATCTCGATCCGGCTGCCACTTCGGAGGGGGGTGATGGCCACGATGTCGTCGCGGTAGCGCAGGAAGACCCTGCCGTCGTCGCTGACGCGGTCCTGGGACGACTTGTGGCCGTGGATCTCGTCCGCGACCGCGGAAGGCGTGTCGCCCCGGTCCACATAGTTCACGCCGCTTCCGCGGTACTCCTTGCGGATCCAGCTCGACGGTACTTCGTTGCCGCCGTCCGAACTCCCGGAACAGGCGGCGAGCGCAACCGCGGCGAGGGACACCACGCTGATGCGTCTGACGGTCTTCATCGGGCCTCCAGCCGGGTGCGTGTTGCCACGATCCGGCGGCTCTGCGGGTAGGTGTGCCAGGTGCGCCAGCCAAGTCCCGTGCTCTGCCGCTCGACAGCCATGGCGGTGACTGCCTCCGGGGAGCCGGGGAAGATCCCGTACAGCGCCAGGGGGTGTTCGTCCGACCGGCTGCGGATACGTTCCACCTGCGCGCTGAACTCCGGTGCGGTGAAGCCCTGGACGTGGGCGCTGAAGGAGTACGTCCAGTCGTGGAAGTCCCGAGCGGCACCGTCCGGCAGGCCCCCCTCGACGTCGGGCAGGCAGGCCACGGTTTCGCGGACCGGCCCTGCGAAGACCTGATGTGAGGCGCCCAGGAGCCTGAGCTGCACGTCGAGCCCGCCGATTGTCAGGTCGCGTACGGCGAGCGCCTCGCAGTCGGGGTCGCCGAGTGTGAACGAGAGCTGGTCGGCGTCGGTGTCCTGATACGGGGTCGTGAGTGCTATGCCGTTCATCTGGCGCCGCCGGAGCGGTTGACCGGGGCTCCCATGTTGGCAGTGGGTACGCTGCCTGAAGCGGCATGCTTGAGCTTCAACGATGATCCCCCGACTCGGAACTGCAAAAGCGTCGCCGAGTATGGCACAGGGCATATGCGCTACATCAAGGGGGAGCGTGCCGGCCATCCGGCGCGGAACGTATGCGACGTCACCGGTCTCGTGGCCGGCGGGCTTCGGCGGCCGCCAGGTCGTAGTCGGCGCAGCGCCTTGTGCGGGGGACTGGGGAGTGCGGGCGCCCGGGTTACGTGCCTTGGGCCGCTGTCACCAGTATCAGTGGGACGCCGTCGCAGGGGCGCAGCTGCAGCCCGCCGTGTTCTGCACCGTCTGCCGGTCCGGCCAGCACGGCCGCGAAGTCCGGGCCCTTGGTGAGCGATCCGGCCAGGTGATGAGGGTCGGTGGAGGCGGCGACGCGGCCGCGCGCGTTGACCAGGCGGGCGGGTCCCGGCAGGCATTGGAGTGTCGGCACGACGCCTGCTTCGAAATGCCGCAGATAGACGTCGGCCGCGGCCACTCCCATGAAGCGGCCCTCGACCATCACCGGTGCGGAGAGCGTGAGGCTGTACTCGTCCGAGCAGAGATAGTCGACGTAGGGTCCCGCGACCGCCCGCTGTCCGGTGTCGCGGGGCAGCGTGAACCAGTCCCAGTGGGTGTAGTCGTAGTACGCCGAGTGCTCCGGGTCCAGATCCAGCAGTAGCGGCCGGAGGGCCCCGTCCGCGGTGGTCTGCCACCACTCCAGGCATGCCGGGACGTCGCCGAGCAGCCCGGGCGCCGCCACGAAGCCGACCCCCGAGACCAGGTCGTACCGGTTGAGGCGGGCGTGCAGCCCGGGGCGCAGAGCCGCGAGATCGGCCGAGACAGGGCGGCGGCCGTCCGTGCCGGCCGCGGTGAGCACCGCCTCCGTGTCCGCCCCCGTCCGGCACACGGCGTCGAAGACTCCTTCGAGCGCGTCACGGACACGGGCCGCCACATCGGCGACCGTCAGCTCGTCAAGAACCGCTGCCGAGGCGTGCACGAGACGGGGATCGCTGCCCATGGGGGTCCTCCTTCGGACGGGGACCGCGCGCGCCACGGGCAGAACCGAGGCGGAGTTCGATCAGGCGCGTCATGGAGGTCTGCACGCATTGTTCGGCCAGGTCCCTGGCACGGTTTTCCTCACCATCATGCACCGCCGAGATTACGGCGCGGTGACGAACCAATACGTCCTTGAGGTACGCGTCCTCGCCGAGTACGAGGCGCATCAGCGCTCCTACCTCGGTCTGGAGGGTGACCTCCGCCTTGGTCAGCCGGACGGACTGAGCGGCCGCGGCCAGTTCGACATGGAAGCGTCCATAGATCCGGCTGCGCGCCGCGGTGTCCTCCGCGCCCGTCAGGTCTTTCAGGGACCTGTGCAGCTGTTGCAGGTCCTCGGGTTCGGTGCGCTGGGAGGCGAGTCGCGCGGCGGCGCCCGAGACGGCCGCCCAATGGTCGGAGAGGTCGCGGAGTTCCTCGGTGCTCCAGTCGGAGAGGCGGGCCCGGAGCCGGTCTTCCGCCGGCCCGTCGGGCACGGTGACGAAGCTGCCTCCGCCGCGGCCCCTGCGGGTGGTGACCAGGCCCTGCTGACGCAGAGCCATGAGGGCTTCGCGCAAGGTCACGGTGGAGACGCCGAGCTGAGTGGCGAGTTCGGTCTCGCCGGGCAACTGCTCACCGTCGGCCAGCAGCCCGAGGTCTATGGCGTCACCGAGCCTCCGAACGACGGCGTCCACCCGGGCCAGGGTGTCGACGGGGGTGAAGACGACTCTTCGAACGCCCGTTTTGTCTCGGTTCACGGCCACCACCTTGCTTTTTGACTCAGCCGTTACCTTAACGGGGTCTTGAAATTAGAACTATGACTTCATATGTTTACGGACCAACGTCCGACAGCACCAGAAAGGTTCCGCTCATGGAGGGAATGGCGATCCGGCTGCAGAGCCTGCGCAAGGCGTTCGGCCGGACAGAGGCCGTGGCCGGAGTCGATCTGCAGATAGCGGACGGCGAGTTCTTCTCGATGCTGGGTCCGTCCGGCTCGGGCAAGACCACGGTGCTCCGGATGATCGCCGGCTTCGAGGCTCCCACCAGCGGCACCATTGAGCTCGCGGGTTCCGACGTCACCCGCCTGGCACCCTTCGAACGCGATGTGCACACCGTGTTCCAGGACTACGCGCTCTTCCCGCACATGACCCTGGAACAGAACGTCGCCTACGGCCTCAAGGTCCGCAAGGTTCCCAGAGCCGAGCGGCTGAAGCAGGCCCGGGAGGCGCTGGCGAGCGTACGGCTCGCGGACTTCGGCACGCGCCGCCCGTCCCAGCTGTCCGGCGGGCAGCGGCAGCGCGTGGCACTCGCCCGCGCCCTGGTCGGCCGCCCCAAGGTCCTGCTGCTCGACGAACCGCTCGGCGCCCTCGACCTCAAGCTGCGCGAGCAGATGCAGATCGAGCTGAAGGCGATCCAGCGCGAGGTCGGCATCACCTTCGTCTTCGTCACGCACGATCAGGAGGAAGCGCTGACGATGAGCGACCGGATCGCGGTGTTCAACCAGGGCCGCGTCGAACAGATCGGCACACCGGCCGAGATCTACGAACGACCGGCCACCCCCTTCGTCGCGGGCTTCGTCGGCACCTCCAACCTGCTCACCGGCGAGGCCGCCGAGCAGGTGGTGGGCAAGGTCGGCACGTACAGCGTCCGCCCGGAGAAGATCCGGGTGGTGAAGGACTCCGAGAACGTCGACGAGCCGGAGCACTCCACCGCCGTCGGTACGGTCGCCGAGGTCGTCTACCTGGGGGACGCGACCCGTTTCCTGGTCGACCTCGACGCAGGCGGGCGGCTCACCGCCCTCCAGCAGAACCTGGAGACCTCGTCCGAGGACGTCGCCGCCTACCGCGGCTCCCGGGTCAGGCTCCAGTGGCACCACCGCCACAACTTCCGTGTTCCGGAAGTGGCCCTGGAAGCGGACCGGGCATCTCAGTAGCCACCTCTCTGTATCCGCTGGCCACACCGCTGCACGCGCGTAGCCCCGTGTCCGTCCCCCTGGACCCGCGTCCGTCCCCCTGAGCCTGTGCCGTCCCCTGGCCCGGTGCCGTCCCCTCCCCGTCCCCGGCTCGTGCCGCCCTTGGCTCGTGCCGTCTCCTTCCCCTTCCCCTTCCCGTGGAGATTCCCGTGCGCATGTCCCATTCGCTCAAGGCGGCCACCGCAGTCGGTGTCCTGCTTCTCGCCACCGCCTGCGGCTCGTCCGACGGCTCCGGCTCCGACTCCGCCGCCTCCGGCCTGAACCCGCCGGACCTCAAGGCCCAGGAGAAGCTCGGCAAGACCGAGGGCGAGGTCAACCTCATCGCCTGGGCCGGCTATGTCGAGGACGGCACCAACGACCCGGAGGTCGACTGGGTCTCCGACTTCGAGAAGGAGACCGGCTGTCAGGTCAACACCAAGACCGCGGCCTCCTCCGACGAGATGGTCAGCCTGATGAAGACCGGCCAGTACGACGCCGTGTCCGCCTCCGGCGACGCCTCGCTGCGGCTCATCGCCTCCGGGGACGCGGCGCCCGTCAACACCGACCTGACCCCCAACTACGCCGATGTCTTCGAGGGGTTGAAGAACAAGGACTGGAACACCGTCAAGGATGTGCCCTACGGCGTCCCGCACGGCCGCGGTGCCAACCTCCTCATGTACAACACGCAGAAGGTCAAGCCCGCCCCCACCTCCTGGTCCGCGGTCTTCGACAAGGGCTCGGAGTACCAGGGCAAGGTCACCGCGTACGACTCCCCGATCTACATCGCGGACGCCGCGCTCTACCTGATGAAGACCCAGCCCGACCTGGGCATCAAGAACCCGTACGCCCTGGACCAGAAGCAGTTCGACGCATCCGTCGCCCTGCTGAAGGAGCAGAACGCCAACATCGGCGAGTACTGGAGCGACTACCTCAAGGAGGTCTCGGCCTTCAAGAGCGGCGACTCCGTCATCGGCACCACCTGGCAGGTCATCGTCAACGCCGCCAAGGCCGAGAAGGCCGACGTCGAGGCGGTGCTCCCGGAGGAGGGCGCCACGGGCTGGTCCGACACCTGGATGCTCTCCGCCAAGGCCGAACACCCCAACTGCGCCTACAAGTGGATGGACTGGATCATCTCGCCCGAGGTGAACGCCCAGGTCGCCGAGTACTTCGGCGAGGCCCCGTCCAATGCCGAGTCCTGCGAGCTGACCGCTGACAAGAACCACTGCGCCACGTACCACGCGAGCGACGAGGCGTACTGGAAGAACGTCCACTACTGGACCACGCCCATCGCTCAGTGCATCGACGGCCGTACGGACGCCAAGTGCGTGCCGTACGCCAAGTGGGTCCAGGCCTGGACCGAGATCAAGGGCTGAGGGCCAGGACCGATGACGAACACCGTGCCTGCCGCCGGACCTGTCCGGCGGCTCGCCGGGACCCTGCACCGCCGCCCCCGGCTGCGACTGTCCCTGCTGCTCTCCGCGCCGCTCGCCTGGCTGGTCCTGGCCTACCTCGGCTCACTCGCCGCGCTGTTCATGTCCGCGTTCTGGACCACGGACAGCTTCACCTCGAACGTGGTGAAGATCTGGAACACGGACAACTTCACCGCCCTGTTCACCACCGACGTCTACCGCCAGGTCGCCCTGCGCAGCGTCGGCATAGCCCTCGCGGTCACCGCCCTGTGCGCCCTGATCGCCTTCCCGATCGCCTTCTACACGGCCCGCATCGCCCATCCCAAGTGGCGGCCGCTGCTGGTCGTCGCGATCCTCACCCCGCTCTGGGCCAGCTACCTGGTCAAGGCGTACGCCTGGCGACTCATCCTCGCCGACGGCGGGCTGCTGGACTGGGCGCTGGCCCCGTTCGGTCTCGAAGGCCCCGGCTACGGACTGACCGCGACCATCCTGGTCCTGACGTATCTGTGGCTGCCGTACATGATCCTGCCGATCCACGCCGGACTCGAACAACTCCCGGCCAACCTGCTGGACGCCTCCGCCGACCTCGGCGCCCGCACCGCACGCACCTTCCGCTCCGTGGTGCTGCCGATGCTCCTGCCGTCCGTCGCGGCCGGCTCGGTCTTCACCTTCTCACTCAGCCTCGGCGACTACATCGCCGTGCAGATCGTCGGCGGAAAGACCCAGCTCATCGGCAATCTCATCTACTCCAACATCAGCCTGGATGTCCCGCTGGCCGCCGCCCTCGGCACCGTACCCGTGGTGATCATCGTGCTCTATCTGCTCGCTGTGCGCCGCACCGGAGCACTCAGCAGTCTCTGAAGTCCCCGAGCCTCTGAAATCCCCGAACCCCTCCGACCGTACGACGCACAGCGAAGGCCCCACGATGAATCTCTCCCGCCCCGCGCGCATCGTCCTGCGCGTCACCGCCGGGCTCGGCTTCGCGGTCATCTACATCCCGCTGCTGCTGGTCCTGGTCAACTCCCTCAACCCCGACCGCAGTTCGGGCTGGCCGCCGCCCGGCCTCACCTTCCACTGGTGGACCGCCGCCTGGGAAAGCACCGGCGCCCGCGACGCCGTGTGGACCTCCGTCAAGGCCGGACTCGGCGCCACCGCCATCGCCCTGGTCCTCGGCACCCTCATCGCCTTCGCCGTTCAGCGCTACAAGTTCTTCGGCCGCGAGACCATCTCCTTCCTCGTCGTCCTGCCGATCGCCCTGCCCGGCATCGTCACCGGCGTCGCGCTCAACACCGCCTTCCGCACGGTCCTCGAACCGCTCGGTGTCGGGCTCGGCATGTTCACCGTCGTCGTCGGCCACGCCACCTTCTGCATCGTGGTCGTCTTCAACAACGTCATCGCCCGGCTGCGGCGGATGCCCGGCTCGTACGAGGAAGCAGCCATGGACCTCGGAGCCACCAGCTTCCGCACCTTCGTCGACATCACCTTCCCGCTGGTGCGCTCCGCGCTGGTCGCGGGCGGGCTGCTGGCCTTCGCGCTGTCCTTCGACGAGATCGTCGTGACCACCTTCACCGCGGGCCCCGGCATCCAGACCCTGCCCGTCTGGATCTTCTCCAACATGGCCCGCCCCCAGCAGGCCCCGGTGGTCAACGTCGTCGCCGCCGTCCTTGTCCTGCTCTCCGTGATCCCGATCTACCTCGCCCAGCGGCTGTCGTCCGACACCGCATCCGGCAGCAGAGTCTGACCTCCCGCCTGCGACGCAACGCCCGCCCGGCCGAACCCCCGAGGAGACGCACGATGACCACTCTCCGCAGTCTGCGCAACTACATCGACGGAGAGTTCCGCGATGCCGCCGATGGACGGACCACAGAGGTGGTCAACCCCGCGACGGGTGAGGCCTACGCGACCGCGCCGCTGTCCGGCCAGGCCGATGTCGACGC
>NZ_JBQQCG010000125.1:0-24907 GCF_052245575.1 Streptomyces sp. 2A115
GACCCTGCTTGCGCAGGTACATCACGACAGGCTCGTCGTGCTCCGAGGAGACGACCAGCTGCTTGATGTTGAGGATCAGGTCGGTGACGTCCTCCTTGACGCCCGGCACGGTGGTGAACTCGTGCAGGACACCGTCGACGCGGATGCTGGTGACAGCCGCACCGGGGATCGACGACAGAAGGGTCCGGCGAAGAGAGTTGCCGAGGGTGTAACCGAAGCCCGGCTCCAGCGGCTCGATCACGAACCGGGAGCGGAATTCGTCGACGACCTCTTCGGTCAACGAGGGACGCTGAGCAATCAGCACGAGGTATTGCCTCCAGTGTTTGGCGCCCATTGTGTGACGCCGTAGACACTATGAAGGCTACGGGCGATACACCCGCCCAAGAGACCGAACCGCCCGACTCCGCCCGTCTGCCGGACAGCCGACGAGCCCAGCCGGCATTCCCTCCGCCGCTGCCGGGCAGCTGACGCTTCGTCAATTCTTCCCAGCGGGCCTCGACATGATCTGCCGTCAGCCATTCCTCCATTCCTCACCGCCAAACCATTCGGGGCGATCACTTGGTTGAGATCACACCCCGACGGGAGCATCCGGCCCTTCTCGCGGCAGGCAGTTCGAGGCCCGGTACCACGGCCGACCGTGCGACGCGTCGCACGACCCGCGACGCGTCGCTCTTCGCCGGCAGCAGGCGGAAACGCTGTCGCGTCAGACGGATACCGAGTTCGGAGCGGAAGCGTGCTCCATACCTCCGGCTGTCCGCCACAGCGCGGCCGAGAGCCACACCAGGATGACGCCGACCAGGACGTGCAGCGCGCTGGTGAGCGGGGAGTCGGGCAGCGAGGTCAGGAAAGCGAACAGCGGCAGGACGACGGCGTACCCCCACGACGGGACTTTCGGCAGGACGCGGGCGCGGACCATCGCCGCTCCGAACAGGGCGCAGCCCACGGCGAACACGGTCGCGGAGCCGATGAGTACGGGGATCGTGGGGCCGGTCAGCGTCTCGTCGATGACGTCGTCGTCGAAGTAGAACAGCACCAGGTTCGAGGCGAACGCAGCGCCGCCGAACAGGCCGAGCCCGATGAGGTTCACGGTGTGGGCGATCTCCCCGAGACGCCCGCCGGCCAGGCCCTGCCGCCGGTGCAGCACGGTGATCAGCGGCAGGGCGAACGCAGTGGAGAGGGCCAGCGGGACGCTGGTCGCGGAGGTCTCCCCGGTGAACGCCTCGACCAGTCCGGGCAGGGCGATCAGCAGCCCGGCCAGCAGCCCGCACAGAGCGCCGACACGAAACGCCAATGCCGATGCCGATGGCGATGGCGATGGCGATGGCGATGGCGATGGCGATGGCGATGGCGATGGCGACTTTGGCGCCGATCCCGATGTCGATTTAGATGAGGTGATGTACGAGGACATGAGGCCACTCCGGGTGCTTGGTCTGGCTCGGACAGTGGGTCGGAGCCGTCACCGTAGGGAGCGGCGGACGGGCGGCGGGAGGTGCAGGACGTCTGCCGTCGGCAGCCGGAAGTCACCCGTCGGCAGCCGGAAGTCACCCGTTCGTGCCGTGATGGGCCGTCCGGCAGGTGCCGGTCGGCACGTGCCGACCGACCCGAACCGGCCGGAGTTTCCCCGCCGGTGTCCCTCTGCGGTCGTGTCCGGCCTAGCCTGGGGGTCCCCCCGCTCGAGCGAAGCCGAGAGTGGGGGAGGCAGCGGGTGGGGGTGCGCATGGCGGCGTATGGGCCCGTGCGGTGGGTGCCACCGCTGCTGTACGGCGCGGTGCTCGCCGGCGGTCTGTACTACGCGGCGGCGGACCTGGGCGCCGGCCCTGGGCCGACGGCTTGGCGGACGGTCGGCTTCGTCGCCGCGATCGGGGCGCTCTTCGCCCTGGAGGCGGCCGGACGCCGCCGCCCCGCTGCCCGGGTGCCGCTGCTGCTGGCGCGCTGCGGGCTCATCGGCGCGGTGGTGCTTCTCGACGCGTCGGGACTGTCCCAAGTGCTGTTCGTGCTGTTGCCGTTCACCGCCTACTTCGCCTTCGGCCGCACGACCGCGCTCGTACTGGGCGCGCTGTGCGTGGCCGGCCTGCTCACCACCTACGTGCTGACCGCGCCCGGCTGGCACCGCGATCTGGAGCGCGTGTCCGACCTGCTGATGCTCTCCGTCGGCCTGGTGCTGGCGATCTCGATGGCCGCGGTGGCCGTCGGCGAACAGCGTGCCCGGCGCGAACTGGAGGAGTACGCCGCGCGGGTCGCCGAACTGTCCGCCGCCGCCGAGCGCAACCGGCTGGCCCGGGACATCCACGACAGCCTCGGTCACCATCTCACCGCGATGTCCGTGCAGTTGGAGATGGCCTCGGACTTCCGGGCCCTTGACCCCGACGCCGCCCAGCGCGCACTGACCGAGGCGAGGCGGTCGGTGAAGCTCGCACTGGGCGACGTACGGCAGTCGGTCCGTGCGCTGCGGGGCGAGGCGGCGCACCCCGCGCTGTCGGCCGCGCTCGCCGGCCTGGCCCACAGTGGTGAGGCACGGCCGCGGGTCACCGTCGAGGTGAGCGGCGACCAGGACGGCTACAGCGCGGCCGAGCTGACCGTCCTGTACCGGGCGGCGCAGGAGGGCGTGACCAACGCGCGCCGCCATGCGCGGGCCACGCGGGTGACGGTGGTGGTCCGCCTGGCCGAGGACGCCGCGCGGCTGGTGGTGACCGATGACGGCCGGGGCTTCGCGCCGGACGCGGCCGCCGCCGGGTTCGGGCTGCTCGGGATGAGGGAGCGGGTGCACCTGGTGGCGGGGCGCGTGGACATCGACAGCGGCCCGGACCGCGGTACCCGGCTGACGGTGACCGTTCCGCGCGGGAAGATGGCGGAGACGGGGGAGAAGTGACCATGGACGACCAGGAGCCGACGCCGCCGGTACGGGTGCTGGTGGTGGACGACCAGCGGCTCATCCGGGACGGTATCGCCTCCCTGCTCTCCATCAGGCCGGGCATCGCGGTCGTCGGCACGGCCGTGGACGGCCGGGACGCCGTGGCGAAGACGCTGGAACTGGGCCCGGACGTCGTCCTGATGGACGTCCGGATGCCCGAGATGGACGGGGTCGAAGCGGTGGCCGTCCTGCGCGGCCGGGCGCCGGAGTGCAGGGTGGTGATGCTGACGACGTTCGACGACGAGGAGTACGTAGTACAGGCGCTGCGGGCCGGCGCCCACGGCTACCTGCTCAAGGACCTGCCGGCCGAGGAACTCGCACACGCGGTCCGCCTGGCGCACGCGGGCGTCACCCAGCTCGACTCTTCCATCACCCGCCACCTCACCGACTCCCTGCGCTCCCCCGGCCCCGCCTCGTCCCCCGGCCCCGCCTCGTCCCCCGGCCCCGCCCCGGCTCCCGGCCCCGCCCCGGCTCCCGCTGTCCCCCTGAGCCCGCGCGAGACGGACATCCTGCGGCTTGTGGCGCAGGGCCACACCAACCGGGAGATCGCCGAGCGGCTGTATCTCAGTGAGGGAACGGTCAAGAACCACGTCTCCCGCATCCTCAACCGTCTCGCCCTGCGCGACCGCACGCAGGCGGCACTCCGCGCCCGGGACCTCGGCCTGCTGTGACTCTTTGCCCCGTGTCGTTGGTGATCGTTCGTGATCGTTGGTGATCCGGGGGACTGTCGCCGTTGTCGGCCACGATCACAAGGCCCCACAACCCCTACGGATGAGGACGTCTCGATTGCAGTGCTTCTCACCGGCTGCGGAGGGAGCGGCGGCCAGGACGACGGCCCCGGGGAGGGGGCGGGGCCGTCGTCCACGAGTACGCCGTCGGGGGCGAGCTGCGGCGCGGGCACGCCGCCGGAGACGGAGCAGCCGTCCTCGTCCTCGCCCTCTGTCACAAGTGGATCGGCCACAAGTGGATCAGCCGCGAGTGGATCAGCCGCGAGTGGGTCAGCCGCGGTGGACGGCACCGATGTCGGCGCCTGCTTCGACGGACGCTGCGCCATCGCCGTGTCGAAGCACACGGCCATCAAGGGCGACAGCCGGTTCGGCGTCAGCGATGTCCGGGTCACGAAGATCACGGCCGATTCGGTGGTTCTCCAGGCCTCGGGCGCCGGCGCCTCCCTGAGCGCATCGGTCGGAGAAGGCGGCACCGGTGGCCTGAACGGCCTCGGCTTCCGCGTGAAGTCCCTGGACAGCGGCACGGCGGTGCTGGAGTTCCACCCCAAGGGCTGACCCCAGCACCCTCCTTCAGCGCCGACGGGCTCGGCGGATGGTGAGGATGAGCGCGGCGGACGCGGCGACGATCAGCCCGACGAAGACGGGGTGAATGTCTTTGGACAGGCTCTGCGCGCCGTCGGGCCGGACCAGCCATACGACGAGCGGGATCGCGAACGTGACGGCGAGAAGTGTGACCGCCCGCCGAACCGCTCGGTCGCCGGCGCGGACGAGCCCGCCGGCCAGTGCGATCGCGACCGGCACGATCGCGAGCAGGGCGAACTGGCCGAGAACCATGATGGGGACCGCCCAGGCCGAGACGGTCACCGACAAGGGAGTGCGCCGGCTTGCACGGGCGAGCGACTCGGGTGCGGTTGTCATGACGTTCCCCTCGTTTGGGTGAGCGCACGGCTGCGAACCCGCACCGCGCAATCCACCTGAGCTAGAAGCTTTGGCGTTCGTTAGAAGTTATAACTCGATGCGAAGAGGAGTGTCAATAGACTTCGTGATAGCCTCTAACTAAATCTTGAGGCTGCAGCGACGCAAGTGTGGAAGGTGGCAGGCCATGGCAGGACCGGGCACGAAAACCCCGCGCGAGCGCTACCGCGCCCAGGTGCGCACGGAGATCAAGGAACACGCGTGGGAGCAGCTCGCCACGGCGGGGGCGTCCGCGCTCTCCCTCAACGCGATCGCCAAGCAGATGGGCATGAGCGGACCCGCGCTCTACCGGTACTACGCCGGCCGCGACGAACTGATCACCGAGCTCATCAGGGACGCCTACCGCAGCCTCGCCGACACCTTCCGCGCGGCCGCCGAGTCCGGTGCCGGCGTGGCCACGCTGGCGCACGCCCTGCGCGGATGGGCCCTGGACGACCCCCACCGGTACTTCCTCGTCTACGGCACCCCCGTCCCCGGCTACCAGGCGCCCGACGACGTCACCGCGATCGCGTCCCAGATCATGACGGCCCTGCTCGACGCCTACACGGCGTCGGCCCCGGACAGTCCCGCGACGCCGTTCGCCGCGCACCTCGAAGACCACCGGCAGTGGGCGGACGGCCACCCCGCCCCGCCCGCGGCACTCCACCGGGCCCTGACATTCTGGACCCGGCTGCACGGCGTCCTGTCCCTGGAACTCGCGGGCCACTTCACCGGGATGGGCTTCGACCCCGCGCTGCTCTTCACCGCAGAACTGGACGACCTGACCGACGCGTAGACCCACTGAACCGACCCGTAGCCACCGGCCAGGAGTGCGTGACCTCGATGCGGGAGATGATGCGGGAGATACGGACCTCGCCGTAGTTCTTGTCGGCGCACGGCTCGGAGTTGTCGCAGTTGGCCTGCGTGTAGGCCCCTGCCTTGAAGTAGTTGGTGTCGCCGTCGTGGGAGATCCTGCGGTCTGGCTCGCGGGACCGGTCCCGGGTGGTCCGTAGGGCTCGAGCAGGTCGAGGATGTGGCGGAGCAGACCGGGCCGTAGGGCGCGGAGTGGGGTGGGACGTCGGTGGCTCTGGGCAACTCCGGCGCGACGTGGCACGATCTCGTAGGTGACCAGCAGAGCCGCCGCGACACAGCACTTGCGCGAGCTCGCGCGGCTGCGCCGTGTCCGCGACCGGATCGACCAGGAGTACGCGCAGCCGCTGGACGTGGAGGCGCTCGCCCGCGGTGTGAACATGTCGGCCGGGCACCTCAGCCGCCAGTTCCGGCTGGCCTACGGCGAGTCGCCGTACTCGTACCTGATGACGCGGCGCATCGAACGCGCGATGGCGCTGCTGCGCCGGGGCGACCTCAACGTCACCGAGGTCTGCTTCGCGGTCGGCTGCTCGTCGCTGGGCACCTTCAGCACCCGCTTCACCGAGCTGGTCGGTATGCCGCCCAGCGCCTACCGGCGCCAGGCGGCGCGCGCGACGGCGGGGATACCGTCCTGCGTGGCGAAACAGGTGACCAGACCGGTCAGGAATCGAGAAGCGCCGGCCCTCAAGCAGGACCTAGCGTGAATGCCATGGACATCACCTTTCACGCCGGCTTCCTCCCGCACGACGACGCCGAGTATCTCCCCCGCCGCGCATCCAGGCCTGCCGCGAGGTGAACGAGCCGTCGGACCGCGAGCTGCGGCGCGACGGCCGCCGGTCGGTCCGACACCTCGGCCGGGCGTGCCGCCGGACCGGACCCAGAAGCACCACGGGCCGTAGTGGCGTGGCTGCCTGAGTTCTTGCGCCGAGCCCGAGCCCGACGCCGGCCGGTGTCGGCCGAACGGGCGTCGCGCGACCGGCGCCGGCCGAAGGAACCGCGCGCCGAGCGCCGCCGCGCTCCCATCCCGGCCGACACCGCCGATCACGTAGCCAGGCAGATCACATAGCCAGGCCGGTCACGTAGCCAAGCCGGTCACATAGCCAAGCCGGTCACGTGGACAGCTGCCCGTTGCCGCGACCGCATCGACGAAGGAAACCCAGACGTACCGCTCGAAGCTTGATTAGATCGAGCCAGGCGACGCCGACGGAGACCGCGAAGGCGGCCCCGCCCGACGGATGGAGACACGATGAGCATGGCCACGAGGACGGACACGCGGTCGCCTGCGCCGCACGCTGCCGACAGCCACGACCTGATCCGCGTGCACGGCGCGCGCGTGAACAATCTCAAGGACGTCAGCATCGAGATCCCGAAGCGCCGGCTGACGGTGTTCACCGGCGTCTCCGGCTCGGGCAAGAGCTCACTGGTGTTCAGCACGATCGCCGCGGAGTCGCAGCGGATGATCAACGAGACCTACAGCGCCTTCCTGCAGGGCTTCATGCCGACGCTTGCGCGGCCCGAGGTCGACGTACTCGACGGGCTGACGACCGCGATCATCGTCGACCAGCAGCGGATGGGCGCCGACCCCCGCTCCACGGTCGGCACCGCCACCGACGCCAACGCGATGCTGCGCATCCTCTTCAGCCGCCTCGGGAAGCCGCACATCGGCCCGCCCAGCGCGTACTCCTTCAACACCGCCTCGGTCCGGGCCAGCGGCGCGATCACCGTCGAGCGCGGCAACAAGACCAAGGCCCAGAAGGCGACCTTCAACCGCACCGGCGGCATGTGCACGCGCTGCGAGGGCCGGGGCGCGGTCTCCGACATCGATCTCACCCAGCTCTACGACGACTCCAAGTCGCTCGCCGAGGGCGCGTTCACCATCCCCGGCTGGAAGTCGGACAGCACGTGGACCGTGCAGGTCTATGCACAGTCCGGCTTCGTCGACCCGGACAAGCCGATCCGTGAGTACACCAAGAAGGAGCTGCAGGCCTTCCTCTACGGGGAGCCGGTCAAGGTCAAGGTGAACGGCGTCAACCTCACCTACGAGGGGCTGATCCCCAAGATCCAGAAGTCGTTCCTGTCCAAGGACAAGGAGGCGATGCAGCCGCACATCCGGGCGTTCGTGGAGCGGGCGGTCACGTTCACCACCTGCCCCGAGTGCGAGGGCACCCGGCTCAGTGAGGGGGCTCGGTCCTCGAAGATCAAGCGGATCAGCATCGCCGACGCGTGCGCGATGGAGATCCGCGACCTGGCCGAATGGGTCCGCGGCCTCGATGAGCCGTCGGTGGCGCCGCTGCTCACCGCGCTCCTGCAGACCCTCGACTCGTTCGTGGAGATCGGTCTCGGCTACCTCTCGCTCGACCGGCCGGCGGGCACCCTGTCGGGCGGCGAGGCGCAGCGCGTCAAGATGATCCGCCACCTCGGCTCCTCGCTCACCGACGTCACGTACGTCTTCGACGAGCCCACCATCGGCCTGCACCCCCACGACATCCAGCGGATGAACAACCTGCTGCTTCGGCTGCGCGACAAGGGCAACACGGTGCTCGTCGTGGAGCACAAGCCGGAGGCGATCGCGATCGCCGACCACGTCGTCGACCTCGGCCCCGGCGCCGGTACGGCGGGCGGCACCGTCTGCTTCGAGGGCACCATCGAGGAACTGCGGGCCAGCGACACCATCACCGGCCGCCACCTGGACGACCGGGCCGCGCTGAAGGAGACGGTGCGGACGCCCAAGGGCACGCTGGAGATCCGCGGCGCCACCCGCAACAACCTGCGGGGCGTCGACGTCGACATCCCGCTCGGGGTGCTGTGCGTCGTCACCGGCGTCGCCGGCTCCGGCAAGAGCTCGCTGATCCACGGCTCCGTCCCCGCCTCCGCGGGCGTGGTGTCGGTCGACCAGGCACCGATCAAGGGCTCGCGGCGCAGCAACCCGGCGACGTACACCGGTCTGCTCGACCCGATCCGCAAGGAGTTCGCGAAGGTCAACGGCGTGAAGCCGGCACTGTTCAGCGCCAACTCCGAGGGCGCCTGCCCCACCTGCAACGGCGCCGGCGTCATCTACACGGACCTGGGAATGATGGCCGGCATCGAAACCACTTGCGAGGACTGCGAGGGGAAGAGGTTCCAGCCACTGGTCCTCGAATACACGCTCGGTGGCCGCGACATCAGCGAGGTGCTCGCGATGTCGGTGGCGGAGGCCGAGGAGTTCTTCGGCACCGGTGAGGCACGCACGCCGGCCGCGCACAAGATCCTCGAGCGGATGGACCAGGTGGGACTGGGCTACCTCACCCTCGGGCAGCCGCTCACCACGCTGTCCGGCGGCGAGCGCCAGCGGCTCAAGCTCGCGACGCACATGGGCGACAAGGGCGGGATCTACGTCCTGGACGAGCCCACCACCGGCCTCCACCTCGCCGACGTCGAGCACCTCCTCGGCCTGCTCGACCGGCTCGTCGACTCCGGCAAGACGGTCATCGTCGTCGAGCACCACCAGGCGGTCATGGCGCACGCCGACTGGATCATCGACCTCGGCCCCGGCGCCGGCCACGACGGCGGCCGGATCGTCTTCGAGGGCACACCCGCCGACCTCGTCGCCGCCGTCTCCACCCTCACGGGTGAGCACCTCGCGGCCTACGTCGCCAATTGACCGGGCCCTCGATCAATTGAAAATCGATGGGCCCCATCAATTGAAATACGATTCGAGCGTTCCGCGACGCCGGATATCGAGTGTCGCGCAGTGGAATGAGCCGCCGAACGGCGCGTAGTGCAACAGGTCGCCGGGGATCGGCTCGAATCCCCATTTTTCGAGCGCGCGCAACGTGTCGGTGTGGTGCCGCTCCGCGTGCGCCCGGCCTCTGGTAGCCACGGATCGGGTTTGCCGGACCGGGCGAAGGGCACCCGGGGCCGTACGCGCGGATGCGCGCCACCGCACTTGCCGGGCGACCGGGGTCGGGCCCGTGGCCTTGTCCGGGACCGGCCGACTCCGACGCGACGGGAGCCCGCATATGACCACCGCGGCCAACCAGCTGCGTCCCTTCGCCGGTGCCCGGGCCCCGCGCGTCGGCGTGCTGGGCTCGTACGGCGGCTTCAACCTCGGCGACGAGTCCATCCTGACCTGTGTGCTGGGCTGCCTGCGGGCCCGTCTCCCGCGAGCCCGGCTCGTCGTGTTCAGCCGGAACGCCGAGCACACCCGCGACCATCACCAGGCGACCGACGAGGTGGTGGACTGGGAGGGCGTGACCCAGGACCGGCTGCTGGACGTGCTGTCGGGCTTGGACCTGCTGGTGCTGGGCGGCGGCGGGATCCTGTACGACGGCGAGGCGCGCAGGTATCTGCGGCTGATCCGTGCGGCGCAGTCCCGCGGGGTGCGCACGTTCGCCTACGCCGTCGGTGCCGGCCCGCTGCGGGAGACCGAGGACCGGGAGGCGGTGCGTACCGTGCTGCCGGAGATGGACGAGGTGGTGGTGCGGGACGAGGAGTCCCGGCTGGTCCTTGAGGAGGTCGGGGTCGAGCGTGAGGTCTCGGTCACCGCGGATCCCGCGCTGCTGCTGTCCGCGGAGCCGTTCACCCACCGGATGATGCGGCACGAGGGCGTGCCCACCGACACGCGGCTGGTGGGGATGTCGGTGCGGGAACCCGGCCGGGCGGCCGAGAAGCTGGACGAGGGCGACTACCACGCGCTGCTCGCCGATGTCGCGGACTTCCTGATCCGGCGCCTGGACGCGCACGTGGTGTTCATGCCGATGGAGCGCCACGACGTGCGGCACGCGCACGCCGTGCTGTCCCACATGACCCAGCCGGATCAGGGACGGATCCTGAACGGCACCTACACCCCCGGGCAGCTTCTGGGGCTCATGCGCCACTTGGACCTGGCCGTCGGCATGCGTCTGCACTTCCTGATCTTCGCGGCGCTCGCCGGACTGCCGGTCCTGCCGCTCCCCTACTCGGGCAAGGTCTTCGACTTCGCGCGCCGGATGGGCGCGCCGGCGCTGGTGGGGGTGGCGCGGGAGCAGGCCGGGCTGCTGCTGGCGGAGGTGGACCGGCTCTGGGACGAGTACCCGCAGCGGCGCGAGGAGCTGCGCTCCAGGGTCCGGGATCTGCGCGAACTCGCCCGGGAGACCTGCGAGCGGTGCGGCCTCCTGCTCGACGCCGTGGACGGCGGAGTCGGCGCCGCCGCCGTCGACGACGGAGCCGGCCTCCGGCCGCAGCGGTCGGCCCTGCGCCGGTCCTCCGACGAAGGACCGGGCGACGCCGCGTAACGGCCCCGCAGAAGTGGCCCGCCGAGGAGTCGGCCGCACGCGGGCCACGGAATCGAGGAGAGGAACCCATGCCGATCCTGGAGCCGCCCGCGAAAGCCGGCACCATCACCCTGCCGCCGCGGTCCGCCTCCTACGGGGGCCGTACGGATGTCCTGGTGGTCGGGGGTGGTCCCGCCGGATGCGGCGCGGCGCTCGCCGCGTCCGCCGCCGGGGCGGATGTCGTGCTCGTCGAGCGCTACGGGTTCCTCGGCGGCAACGCGACCGTTGCGCTCGTCATGCCCCTGATGTCGTTCCACAACGAGCGGAAACAGGCCGCGTTCACCGAATCCGGGGACAACACCCGGCTGCTGCCCACCGACCACGGCGAGGGCGATCCGGTGGTCGCCGGTGTGCTCTGGCGGCTGCTTGACCGCCTCACGGCGGCCCACGGATGCGTCCCGCCCTCGGTCGAGACCGGCTACACCGTGCCGTTCGACCCGGAGATCTTCAAAATCGTCCTGCTGGAACTGATGGACGAGGCCGACGTGCGGATGCTGTTCCACTCCTTCGCTTCTACGGCGCTGCCGCTCGACGACGGCTGGCGGGTGGTCTTCGAAACCAAGTCGGGACCGGTGGCCATCGACGCCGGCGTGGTCGTGGACGGCACCGGAGACGGCGACGTCGCGGCCGCCTGCGGAGCCCCGTACGAGATCGGCCGCCCCGAGGACGGACTTGTGCAGCCGATGACGCTCATGTTCCGTGTCGCGGACTTCCTGCGGCCGCGGTTCGCCGAGTACGTCCGCGCGCATCCCGACCAATGGCGCGGCGTGCACGGCCTGTGGGACCTCGTCCAGGAGGCCACGGCGGAGACGGAACTGGAACTGCCGCGCGAGGACGTGCTGTTCTTCGCCACCCCGCACCCCGGCGAGGTCAGCGTCAACAGCACCCGCGTCACCAGGGTGCTCGGCACCAGCGTGTGGGACCTGAGCCGCGCCGAGCACACCGCCCGCCGCCAGCTGGCGCAGATCGACCACTTCCTGCGCACCCATGTCCCCGGCTTCGAGCATTCGTACGTCGTGCAGAGCGGCGTCCACATCGGCGTCCGGGAGACCCGGCGTGTGCTGGGCGACTACCAGCTGACGGGCCACGACATCCTCGCCGCGCGTCCCTTCCCCGACGCCGTCGCGCACGGCGCGTACCCGATCGACATCCACAACCCGGAGGGCACCGGCACCCTCCTCAAGCGCGTGCCCACGGGCCACTTCTACGACATTCCGCTGCGCTGTCTGCTGCCCCGGCACACGGACCGGCTGCTCGTGGCCGGGCGCTGCATCTCCGGCACGCACGTGGCGCACTCGTCGTACCGGGTCATGCCCATCGCCATGGCCACCGGCCAGGCGGCCGGCACGTGCGCGGCACTCGCGCTGCGCGACGGACGCAGCCCCCGGGACGTGCCGCACCGTCTCGTCCAGCGCGAACTGCTGCGTCAGGGTGCCCACTTGCGCACCGGTATCACCGACTCGGACCACGTCCGAGGGCCGAAGGCCGAGGGCTGAGCGCGGTGGTCGAGGTGGTGGTCGAGGTGGCCGTGCTCGTCGGGCTGCAGGCGTCGGGCAAGTCCACCTTCTACGAACAGTGCCTGCGGGACCGTTGCGCACTGGTGAGCAAGGACCTGTTCCCGCGTGGCGCCCGGGGCAAGCAGGCCCGCCAGATGCGGTTGGTCGAACAGGCGCTGGTCGCCGGCAGATCGGTGGCGGTCGACAACACCAACCCGGCCCCCGAGGAGTGGCGTCCGCTGATGGACGCCGGGCATGCCCACGGCGCCGTCGTCACCGCGTACTGGTTCCCTCCCGACCTGGCGGAGTCCCTGCGCCGCAACACCGCACGAGCGGGGCGCGCCCGTGTCCCGGACATCGGCATCCACACCACGCTGAAACGGCTGCGCAGGCCCTCGCTCGGTGACGGCTTCGATGCCGTGCTCGTCGTCCGGATCGACGGGCGCGGCGGATTCGACGTCCTGTCGGCGCCCGACAGGGCTTAGGACCATGACTCCTCGCAAAGCTCGAGCGGGTCGGTTTCACGCACCGTTTTCCCGGTGCGTTGGCTTAACGGCCACCGTGCGGGCACGCTAGTGCTGTGACTTCTATGGGCAGGTACCCCGAGCCCGGGCCTCCACCAGAGGGGCACTCGGACACCACGGACGAAGTTGGCGCCCTGCTCGAGCAGGTCAGCCAGCTCCAGGAAGGCATGTCCTCGCACGCGGTCATCGATCAGGCCATCGGCGTGACCGTCGCGCTGGGCGGGATCAGCGCCGCGGAGGCCTGGGACGTCCTGCGAGAGGCGTCGATGAACACCAACACCAAACTGCGCGTCCTCGCTGAGGCGCTGGTGGCGTGGCCCTCGGGCGGCGAACTCCCGGCCGATGTCCGCGCCGCCGTCAACGCCGGCTTGGCGGAGCGAACCCGGCCGTCCGAGTGACACGGGCTTCCCGGACGGCCACGTCTTTCTCACCTGGACCGCGGTGGCGTGGACCGGCGGTCATGACGGCGGCTCCAGCAGTTTGCGCTCGAGGTCACGCAGGTCCTTGCCGATGGAGGAGCGGACCTTTCTCGCCATGATCGGCGCGGCCGGGCGGTAGTAGCCGGTGGCGTCGCCCCGGACCCGGATGACCGCGAGCGTGCCGCGTGGATGCGGGGTGAATGTGTAGGTGATGTGCATCGGCATCGGTCCCGCCACCGACACCATGTCCAGCAGCCTCGCGGGCTCGTGCTCGGCGACTCGGAGTACGTAGTCGATGCGCTTCCCGAGGAAGTAGGCCGTGCGGGTCACCTCGGCGCCGACACCGAACCCGCCCCCGTCCGCCTCCCGGGTCAGTGCGGCCTCGCGGATGCCCTGGGTCCACTCGGCGTCGTGGCGCCAGTCCATGGCGTAGTCCGCCACCCGCTCGGGCGGAAGCGGGATCACCCGCTCCGCCCTCTCGTCGATCGTCATGGTGCCGCCTTGTCGTTGATCCCAGCGATCCCACCGATCTCGGCGAAGCCGGCGTGCCTCGGACCGCGTCGGAGGGTTCAAAGCGTTCAGGGGGTTCAGAGGGTTCAGAGTCGAGAGGCTCAGAGGGTGAAGAACGGCGGGGGCCTGCCGGTCTCCGCGTAATCCTTGAGCCGGGTCATGAGCTGACCCCAGGTGTACGCCGCCTGGGGCAGTCCGGGGTCGCCGGGCTGCCGGCCGGTGTGGCGGAACAGCACCCGGGTGCCGTCGGCGTCGGGGCACGGCGCGAGTCCGAGCGAGTACCGGACACGTGAGGCACGGACGGATAGCCGACCACCCCGCGCCGCGCTCGACGCCACGGCTTTCTTCCTGCTGGCCTCGCTCACTCGTGTGTCCTCTTCCCCGCCGCGCGGGTGTCGTCATCGGCGGTCGGGGACGGTGTACGGCCGAGGTAGCGGTACGTGAACAGGCTGCCCGCGGCCAGGACGAGAGCGGAGAGGGCCAACGTGGCGGTGTAGCCGTCGTCGAAGGCGCTTTTGGCGGCGTCCAGGAGGGGCCCGGCCTCGGTCGCGGGCAGGTCGTCGGCGGAGGCACGGGCTTCGTCGAGGCTGTCGGCGGCCGCGGCGGGCGCGCTCGCGGGGAGGGCCACGGTGTGAGTGTAGACGGCGGTCAGGAGGCTGCCGAGGACGGCGACGCCGGTCAGGCTGCCGAGCTCGTACGAGACCTCCTCGACGGAGGAGGCCATGCCGGCCCGGTGCGGAGGGGCGCCGCCGATGATCGCGGCCGACGCGGCGGCCATGGCGGAACCGAGGCCCGCGCCGGCCAGGAGCAGGCCGGGAACGACCCAGCCCGAGCTGTGCGCGGAGCTCAGTACGGGGACGGCACCCGGCGTCAGCAGGGCGGTGATCAGGATGCCCACTGTGCCGACGCCCATGCCGCCGCCGATCAGTGTGCGCACACTGACGCGGTACGCCAGGCCGCCGGCCACGATCCCTGCGGGCAGCGAGCCCAGCGCGAAGGCTCCCACGAGCAGTCCGGCGACCAAGGGGCTGTGCCCGACGACGAGTTGGAGGCGCTGGGCGAGGATGAGCTGGATTCCGGCCGTGGCGAACATCGCGAGGGCGGCGCCCAGCACGCCGATGAGCAGCTGCCGGTTTCGGAAGAGGGAGAAGTCGATGAGGGGGTAGGTCCGGGTCCGCTGGCGACGCATGAAGGCCCGGAAGCCGATGACGGAGACCCCCAGCGCCACCACGATGTGCAGGGGTGCGGGGTCCGGCTTGGTGGCTTCCTTGAGCGCGTAGACCAGGGCGACCAGACCGACCATGACGTGCAGCGAGGCGACCGGGTCCCAGGGCCGGTCCGGTCGGCCCGCGCCGCCGGGTGCGAGAAAGGCCGTCGCGACCAGGGCGAGCAGCACGACGGGGACGTTGACCAGGAACACCGAGCCCCACCAGAAGTGCTCCAGCAGAAACCCGCCGAGGACCGGGCCGATGGCGGTGCCGACCATCGCCATCGTGCCCCAGATCCCGATGGCGATGCCGCGTTCCCGCTCGTCCTCGAAGGTGATACGGATCAGCGCCAGCGTCGCGGGCATCATCGTCGCCGCGCCCACCGCCAGGAACGCCCGCCCGGCGATCAGCACCTCCGGTGACGGGGCGAACGCGGCCATCGTCGACGCCATCCCGAACAGGACCAGGCCGATCAGGAACATCCGCTTGTGGCCCACGCGGTCGCCCAGCGTGCCGGTGCCCAGCAGCAGGCCGGCCGACACCAGCGGATACGCGTTGATGATCCACAGCTTCTGCGACGCGTCGGCGTCCAGCTCGCGGGTCAGGGTCGGCAGGGCGGTGTAGAGCACCGTCATGTCCACCGAGAGCAGCAGCAGCCCCGCCGAGACGGTCACCAGGACCCACCAGCGTCGTGGCTGGCTCATGTCGTACCTCTAACTCTTGCCAATACAGCCCTGCTCAGCCCAGCCGCAGCGGACCCGTGCTGCGGCGCACGATCAGTTCCACCGGCACCACACGGTCGACGGCCGGCTCGGTCGGGCCGTCCAGTTGGGAGAGGAGGAGGCGTAGGGAGCGGGTGCCGATCTCGGGGAAGTCGGTGCGGACCGTGGTGAGCGGAGGAAGGAGGTGGGCGGCCTCGGGGATGTCGTCGTAGCCGACCACGCTGACGTCGTCGGGCACGCGGCGGCCGGCCTCGTGGAAGGCGCGCAGGACACCCAGGGCCATCTGGTCGTTGGAGGCGAACACCGCGGTGACGTCCGGGTCTTCGGCGAGCCGACAGCCCAGTTCGTAGCCGGAGTCCGCGCTCCAGTCGCCGACCAGCGGCTCGTGGATCTCGGCGCCCGCCGCCTCCAGGGTGGCCCGCCAGGCCTCTACCCGGCGGTCGGCGGACAGCCAGCCGGTGGGGCCCGCGATGTGCCGGACGGTGGCGTGGCCGAGGGCCAGCAGGTGCTCGGTGGCCATGCGCGCCCCGGCGCGGTTGTCCGCGGTGACGAAGGAGGCGTCGGTCCCGAGGTCGTTCTCCAGCACCATCAGGGGGGTGTCGAGCTGGGCCTCCGCCAGCGCCCGGCCCACCCAGCGCTGAGGTGCGATGGCGATGACGCCGTCCGCGCCCTCGGCCGACAGGGAGTCCACGGCCCGCACCAGGGTGTCCCGGTCGGCCGTGTCGAGTGCGATGGAGCTCACCAGGTAACCGGCTTCCTGGGCCGCCGTGTTGATAGCGGTCAGGATGGAGGCGGGCCCGTAGCGCGCCGCGTCGAAGGAGATCACGCCGAGCATGCGGGTCTTGCCGCTGGCCAGGGAGCGTGCGCTGCGGCTCGGGCGGTAGCCGAGCGTGCGCATGGCGGTCTGGACCGACTCGCGGGTTTCGGGGCGTACGGCCGGATTGCCGTTCAGTACGCGGGAGACGGTCTGCTTGGAGACACCGGCCAGCCGTGCCACGTCGTCCATCACCGGGCGCGCTCCCGCGAAGTTGCGTCGGCTGCGGCCCTTGGGAACGGCGCCGCCACCGGTACTTCGGGTCATGGAGGGTGCTTCCTTCGGGCTCTTCCCGGCGGTCGTGCCCCGCCCGGCTGGCCCACAGGATAGGCCGCCGGGCGGGGCGGGACGCGTGTCGGGACCTCAGCCCGGTCCGGTCGCCCAGACGCGGGCAGTGATCCACTCGACGCGCCCGACCGCGGCGGCCGCTCCCCCGGTGGCGCCGGCCTCCGTCGGCACGTACACCGGGGCGTCCGCGGGCAGGGGCAGTACCCGCAGACGCAGTCCGTCCGTGCGCAGGGCCTCGGTGGGGAGCCGGTCCAGGCCGATGTCCCAGGCGCGCCCCGAGTAGAACTGGTCGGCGACGAGCGTCTCTCCCACGTACGCGCGGGCCGCGTCCCCGGTCCAGTGGATGCGCAGGAGGGTGCCGGCGCGCGGAAGGTCGTCCGGTACGTCGATGCGGTACTCGGCCGCGGTGGTGTCGTAGTACTTGTCCGCCGGCGCGCTCGCCCGCCCCAGCACGCCGGTCACCGTCTCGGGCGCCGGGCCCGCGGGCCGGACCAGCGTGGCCGAGCCCACCATGGCGGTGTCGTGACCGTCGGTGTCCTGGCTGTCCGACCGCACCGTGTAGCGCGTGAGGACGCCGTCCGCCGTCTCCCGCACGCTCGCCCCCGCCACCACCGGAGCCCGTTCCGGCGCGGGCAGCACGGCGAACGACGGCTCTCCGGCCGGGCTGTGCACCCGTACGTCGCCCGCGTTCTCGTCGAAGACCACCCCGGCCTCGCAGAGGACCAACCGTTCGGCTCCCCAGGCGACCCCCCGGTAGGCGGTACGTGCCGTCGCCGCGTCCAGGACCAGCAGGCCGACCCGGCCGCCGCTCGCCGTTTCGACCTCGACCAGGGTGTCGGTGCCGGGACGCAGTCCGGTGATCAGGACGCGGTCCTCGACGTCCGCGAGGTCTCCGGACGGCACGCTGACCGACGTCAACGTACGGGCGGCCAGGGCCAGTTCGATCGGGATGCCGTCCGCCGCGGCCAGCACCAGGACCGTACGCCCGTGGTCGTCGACCGTGCACACCGGCTGGGCGGTGGCCCAGTCGAGCCGCAGGCCGCCCACGTCGAGGCGAAGTGGCCAGCAGAAGTAGGCACTTGAGGGGACAGTGACCGGCGTGCTGGGGAATGTCAGTGCGGGCGCGTCCGGGAACTCGACCGTGAAGGAGGTCTCCGGGTGGGCGGGCAGTGGCTCGTGCGGCTGGTGGTTGTTGACGAACAGGAAGCCCGAGCCCGAGGCGGCGTCGCCGCGGACCGCCCAGCGCAGGGTGGCCCGGTCGTCCTGGCCCGCCGGCTGTCTCTCGGGGAGCGCGGACTCCATGGGTGCGATCAGATGGCCGTAGTCGGCCAACAGCAGGTGCTGGAGGCGGAGTTCGTGGTACGAGGGCCGGTACTGGCCGTACTCGCCGAGCGGTGCCTGGAAGTCGTACGTCAGGACGGGGAGGTCGTTGGGGTAGTCGGTGGCGTGGGACTCCTGGAGAGTGGTCAGCTCGCCTGCCGGGTTCGTACCGCCGTGGAACATGTAGTAGCCCTGCCACACCGAGCCGCAGCCGATCTTGGTGAGACCGAGGGCACCGATGTCGGCCGCCTCGACACGCGGGCGGCGGTGGTAGGCGACGGCCATCCCGCCGCCCAACTCGCAGGTGGCCCAGGGGAACCGGTCCGCGAGCTCCTCCGGGTCGCCGCCCCGTACGGTCGTCGGGCGCAGGTCGGCGCCGATGCCCTCGTCGTCGCGCTGGTGGGTGAAGAAGAAGTGCTTGCGGCAGGTGTCGGGCCAGCCGCCGTCCGCCTCGGTCCAGAAGGTCTCCGGGTAGCCGCCGTAGAGCGGGAGCAGTTCGTCGGGCGGGAGTTGAACGCCGCCCCAGGCGGTTGATGTCCACAGGGGCGCGCTCAAGCCCGCGTCCTGCGCGATCCGCTTGAGAGTGAGCAGGTGGTCCGGCTGGTCGTAGAGCTCGTTCTCGATCTGGATCGCGACGATCGGGCCGCCGCAGGCGCGGTCGAGGCCGCGCAGCTGCTCGGCGATCGCCGCGTACCAGGTGCGTACGGGTGCCAGGTACGCGGGATCATCCGTGCGGGGCGTGCAGTCGCCGGCCAGCAACCAGTCGGGCAGGCCGCCGTTCCGTACCTCCGCGTGGCTCCAGGGGCCGATGCGGGGGATGAAGTCCAGCCCGTGCCGGGCGCAGAGTTCGGCGAAGCGGCGCAGGTCGCGGTCGCCGTCGAAGCGGATGCGGCCCTCGACCTCCTCGTGGTGGATCCAGATGACATAACTGGCGACGGCGGTCACCCCGCCCGCCTTCATCTTCAGCAGCTCCTCCTCCCAGTGCCGGGCGGCGTGGCGGGTGTAGTGGAACTCTCCGGAGACCGGGAACCACGGGCGGCCGCCGCGGGTCAGGTAGCGGCTGGTCACCTCGATCGGGTCGGGGACCCCCGGAGCGTCGGTGAAGGGCAGGTGACCGGTCAGCGGGCGTACGGCCGTGGCGGGGAAGCGCAGGCGGTGCGCCTTTTCATGCGGTTCATGCGGTTCATGCGGTTCATGCGGTTCATGCGGTTCATGTGGTTCTGGTTCATGTGGTTCATGCGGTTTATGCGATTGGTGTGGTTCATGCGGCATCAGGGGTTCACCGGTCCGAGGTCAGGGGTGTCGGTGAGCAGCGCGCGCGTGCCGGTGGTGGCCTGGAGTTCCAGCAGGACCAGCTCGTTGGCGCCGGGGCGCAGGACGGGCGCCGGGACGTACAACGTGCGCTGCGGGCCGCGGTTCCAGTAGCGGCCGAGGTGGAAGCCGTTGACCCAGGCCTGGCCCTTGGTCCAGCCGGGCAGGGAGAGGAAGGTGTCGGCGGGGGTGCCGACCTCGAAGGTGCCCTGGTGGAAGGCGGGCCCGGCGTCCGTGGGCGCGTCGTCGGACGTCGGGGCGAAGGGCACGGCGCTCAGGTTGTCCAGGGTCAGGGGGTGGCAGTCCCAGCCGTGCAGGGCGGTGCCGTTGAAGGTGACCGGGCCGAGCAGGCCCTTGGGGGCGCCGATGCGCGGGCCGTAGTTGACGCCGCCCATGTTCTCGACGAGCACGTCCAGCGTGGCGCCGGGGTGCGGGACGCGGACGGGCAGGGTCTCTTCGTGGCGTTCGCGTTCGAGTACGCCGACGGGGGCGCCGTCCACGAAGACCTGGGCACGGTCGCCGACGCCGCCCGCGAAGTGCAGCAGGCCGTCGGCCGCGACGGGGACCGTGGTGCGGTAGAGCACGTATCCGGCCCGAAGCTCCAGTTCGTTCATCGTCACCGGGTCGGCGTCGGCACGGACGGGCTTGGCGAGGGCGGTCGCGTGCGGGAGCAGCGGGGCTCGGCGGTCCAACTCGACGGTGGTGAGCGGGAGTTTGGCGCCCGGTGCCGGGACCGGCTCCTCGGGAACGGGTGCGTGGCGAGCGATCACCTCGCGGAAGGCGTGGTACTTGGGGCCCGGGTCGCCGCTTTCGGTGAGCGCGGCGTCGTAGTCGTACGACGTGACGATCGGCGCGTACGCGTGGTCGTGGTTGGCGCCGTTGGTGAAGGCGAAGTTGGTGCCGCCGTGGAACATGTAGATGTTCACGGACGCGCCCGCCGACAGCAGCCGGTCGAGGTCGGCGGCGGCGTCGGCCGCGTCGCGCACGTGGTGCGGTTCGCCCCAGTGGTCGAACCAGCCGATCCAGAACTCCGCGCACATCAGCGGGCCTTCGGGCTGGTGCGCCCGGAGCTGCTCCAGTGAGTGCGCGACCTTGCTGCCGAAGGTCGCGGTGGCGAACGTGCCGGGCAGGCCGCCGGCCTTCAGGTGCTCGGGGTTGGCCTGGTCGCAGGTGAAGAGCAGCTCGTCGATGCCGCGCGAGCGCAGGGACTGGGCGAGGTGTTCGAGGTACGCGGTGTCGGTGCCGTACGCCCCGTACTCGTTCTCCACCTGTACGGCGATCACCGGGCCGCCCGACGCGGCGAGGTGCGGCAGGAGCGGGGGCAGCAGCAGGTCGAGGTAGCGGTCGAGCGCGTCCGTGAAGCGGGGGTCGCTGGTGCGTAGCCGGATGTCGGGGTCCTCGGTGAGCCAGGAGGGCAGGCCGCCGCCGTCCCACTCGGCGCAGATGTACGGGCCGGGGCGGAGCAGCACGTGCAGGCCTTCCGCCTGGGCGAGCCGCAGGTAGCGCGGCAGGTCGAGGAGGCCGTCGAGGTCGAGCGGGCCGTCGGGGTCGGGCTGGTGGAGGTTCCACGGTACGTACGTCTCCACCGTGTTGAGGCCCATCAGGCGGGCTTTGCGGAGCCGGTCGGCCCACTGGTCGGGGTGGATGCGGAAGTAGTGCATCGCGCCGGAGATGATCCTGAACGGCTCGCCGTGCAGCAGGAAACCGTCGGAGGACGTGGTCAGAGCGGACATACGGAAGTTCCTTTCGGTTCAGTCGGTTTCATTGGGCTTTATTCGGTTTCAGGCGATTTCTTGCTGGTTCAACCGAGGTCGACTGAGACCAACTGATTCAGGCATGGGGGTGTTCTTCAGCGGTGGTCGGCGGTTCGCGTCGCACGGATCAGCCACACCGTGGCCGCCAGGCACAGCGCCGAGACGACGCACAGCAGGAGCGGCACGGCGCGGATCCCGGACCACTCGATGGCCTTGCCGAGCGCCGGTCCCGCGGCGACCCCGCCGACCATGGACGCGGCGATGACCGTCGCGCCCGCCCGGCGGGCCCGCGGAGCGGCCTTGTTGAGCCACGGGAGCCCGGTGGGGAAGATCGGCGCGATGAACAGACCGACACCCGCGTACGCGTAGGGGGCGAGGCCCGGCACCGCGGCCAGCAGCAGGCAGACGGTCATGCCCGCGCACGAGACCGTGATGATGGCCTGGGCCGAGTAGCGCAGCGCGATCGGTGCGACGAGGAAGCGGCCGACGGTCATCATCAGCCAGTACACGGAGGTGGCCGTGGCGGCCGCACCGGCGCCGTAACCGACCGTCTCCAGATGCGTGGGCTCCCAGCCGCCGACGCCCGCCTCGATACCCACGTGCAGGACGTACAGCGTGACGAACACGGCGAGTACGGAGCCCAGACTGCGGCCGAGGACCCGCCCGTCGCCGGCCTCCGGCGCACCGGCCGGCCGCGCCTCACCGGTCGGCGGCGGCGCGTGGTCGCGTACGCCCTTGAGGCACAGCAGCAGCGGCAGGTTGGCGAGCGCGAAACCGAGGAAGACCGCCGGGTAGTGCTCGGCGCCGACCAGGCCGATCAGTGCCGGGCCGAGGATCGCGCCCACGCCGAAGTGCGCGTTGAGAACGTTGAGCATGGCGGTCGAGCGGCGGCCGAACCCGATGGCGAACAACTGGTTGAGGCCGTAGTCGATACCGCCGAAACCGAGTCCGGCGAGCAGGGCCGCGGCCAGGCCCACCGGCCAGTTCGGCGCCAGCGCGAAACCCGCCGCGCCGACGGCCATCAGCAGGTACGAGGCGCCGAGGAGCTGCCGGTTGCCGAGCCTGCCGTACAGCCGGTCGAAGAGCAGCACACCGGCGACACCGCCGACGAAGTGCGCGCTCAGCCCGAGTCCGGCACCGGAGGGCGAGAGCCCGAAATCCTCCCGGAACGCGGGGATCGCCGGCCCGTACAGCGCCTGGAGCGCACCGATGAGGACGAAGCCCACGCAGGACGCGACGACGGCGGCCGTACTGAACACGGGGGTACCCGCGGCGACTTGGGCCTTCGTGACCGACTGGGCGGTCGACTGGTCGGTCACGTGGTCTCCAGATGACGGCCCACGGTTCCGTGGGCGAAGGACATGCTCATGCGCTCCGCCGAACCATGATGTTACCGGTAACTCAATGCCGTCAATATCTCCGCACGCTTCTCTCCCGGAGGGGTCGGGAGGGTCGGGGACGGGTCCGGGGCGGGTCCAGGAATGCCGATGGGCCGCACTGATCGCGGTCCGTCCAGACCCCGGCCAACTCGCCTCAGCGACCCCCACGCACCCGCAGCCGTCGAACCGCCCCCGCCCGTACGGTCAGGCCCGAACCGTCCCCGCCCGCACGGTCAGGCCGACGTGCGCTTTCGGGAGGTCGCCTTCTTCGCCGTCGCCTTCTTCGCGGCCGTCTTCTTGTCGGCCGCGCCGGCGGCGGTCTTGGCCGCGGATTTCTTGGCCGCGGTTGTCTTCTTCGCGGCCGTCTTCTTCGCCGTGGAGGTCGACTTCTTGCCGGACGCCTGTTTGGGGGCGGAGCGTGACGACTTGCGGAGTTGCTTGACCTCGCCCTCGCCCTCGGCCTCACCGCCGGAGGCCTCCTCGCCTCGCGCGACCCGGGCCTGGCTGACGCTCTTCTCCAGGGCGGACATGAGGTCGATGACCTTGCCGCCGCCCCGCCCGGCGGCAGGGGCGGAGGGAACCTTCTCGCCGGAGGCCTTGGCGGTGATGAGTTCCTCGACGGCCTCGCGGTAGTCGTCGTGGAGGTCGACCAGGTCGACCTCACCGAGGGTGTCCATGAGGGCGTCAGCGAGGTCCAGTTCCTTGTCACGGACGGTGACGCTCGCGTCCGGCGCGACCGCGTCGGTGGCGCGGATCTCGTCGGGCCAGAGGAGGCCGTGCATGGCGATGACGTCGTCGACCACGCGCAGCATGCCGAGCCGCTCACGCCCGCGCAGGGCGTACTTCGCGATGGCCACCTTCTGGCTCCGCTTCAGCGCCTCGCGCAACAGCGTGTACGGCTTCGCCGCGGGAACCCCGCTCGCTTCGAGGTAGTACGCCGTGTCCATCTGGAGCGGGTCGATCCGGTCGGCCGGCACGAAGGCCACGATCTCGATCGTCCTGGCCGTCGGGATGGGCAGCGAGGCCAGATCGTCGTCGGTGATCGGGATGATCGTGCCGTCCGGCTCCTCGTACCCCTTGCCGATCTCCGCGGACGTGACCTCGCGCTCCTCCAGCTCACACACCTTGCGGTAGCGGATACGGCCGCCGTCCTCGGTGTGGATCTGGCGGAAGGAGATCGAATGACTCTCCGTGGCGTTCACCAGCTTGATCGGGATGCTGACCAGGCCGAAGGAGATGGCGCCGTTCCAGATGGATCTCACACTCGACACCTTTCAGGTCTATTTGTCCCGATTACGTGGGATTCTCATCGTATGACGACAATCACGGAGGTGGAGGGGCGAAGGGTAACGCTGAGCAACCTGGCGAAGGTCCTCCACCCGGCGACGGGCTTCACCAAGGGTGAGCTGCTGCACTACTACGCGACGACGGCGGAGGCACTCCTGCCCCACCTCCGCGACCGGCCGGTGTCCTTCCTGCGCTACCCCGACGGCCCCGACGGCCAGGTCTTCTTCACGAAGAACGTTCCGCCCGGTACGCCCGACTGGGTCAGCACGACCGAGGTTCCCCGTTCGGAGGGCCCCGCCCGCATGGTCCTGGTCCAGGACCTGGCCTCCCTGATGTGGGCGGCGAACCTGGTCACCGAGTTCCACACCCCGCAGTGGCGCGCACACGCCCCCGACCAGGCCGATCGCCTGGTCTTCGACCTGGACCCCGGCTCCCCCGCCACGATCGTCGAGTGCTGCGAGGTCGCCCTCTGGCTCCGCGAACGCCTCGCGGCGGACGGCCTGAACGCCTACGCGAAGACCTCCGGCTCCAAGGGCCTCCACCTCCTGGCCTCCCTGAAGCCGACCCCCTCCACCGAGGTCACCGCCTACGCCAGGTCCCTGGCCGTGGAGGCCCAGGCCGACCTCCCCGACCTCGTCACCCACCGCATGACCCGCAGCCTCCGCCCCACAAAGGTCTTCGTCGACTTCAGCCAGAACGCGGCCCGCAAAACCACGGCAACCCCGTACACCCTCCGCGCCCGCCCCACCCCCACCGTCTCCACCCCGGTGACATGGGAGGAGGTCGAGTCCTGCACCGACCCGGCCCAACTCACCTTCCACGCCCACGACATGGCTCCCCGCCTGGACCGCCACGGCGACCTGCTGAAGCCACTGTTCGACGAGCGCGCCACGCTGCCGCTCCGCTAGGGGCGCGGCTGCGGGTGGCTGGGGGCTTGTCGCGCAGTTCCCCGCGCCCCTGGGGTGTGTGGGGGGTCGGGGCCGTGCCGGGGCATCCGACCGCCGCTCTGAGGTAGTTGGGTGGGCCGGGAAGCGCGGCGCTCGGACGCCCCGGCACGTCCCCTCGCGCCGACGGAAGGCTGCGGACGGGTGGGGGCCGAGGCCCCTTCAGGGGCGCGGGGA
>NZ_JBQQCG010000126.1:0-24885 GCF_052245575.1 Streptomyces sp. 2A115
TCGAGCGCCGGAGGGGCTGATTTCAGCCCCTCCGGCGTTTGAGGACGAGGCCGTTCAGGCCGAAAGGGGGGTCTGGGGGCGCAGCCCCCAGGGATGGGACGGGTAGGGGCGGCGGGGGCGAAACAAACGCCGAAGGGGCCTCCCGCACCACGGATGGCGGGAAGCCCCTTCAGGAAAAAGCGAGCGACCGGACGGTCACCGGAGGGTCAGGAAGCCTTGGCCCTCTCCTCGGCCTTGGCGGCCACCGGCGCCGGCTCGGCCTTGGCGGCGGCCGGCGCCGGCTTCGCGGCCTCGTAGAACTCCTCGCGAGGAGTCTCGATGGCACCGAGGGAGACAACCTCACGCTTGAGGAACATGGCAAGCGTCCAGTCCGCGAAGACCCGGATCTTACGGTTCCACGTCGGCATGGCGAGACCGTGGTAGCCACGGTGCATGTACCAGGCGAGACGACCCTTGAGCTTGATCTTCACCTTGCCCATGACGATCATCGCGACGCCCTTGTGCAGACCGAGCCCCGCGACAGCACCCTTGTTGGCGTGCGAGTACTCCTTCTGCGGGAAGCCCCGCATACCGGAGATCACGTTGTCACCGAGGACCCGCGCCTGCCGCAGCGCGTGCTGCGCGTTCGGCGGGCACCAGGCGTTCTCGTTGCCGGCCTTGCGCCCGACGACGTCGGGCACCTGGGCGTTGTCACCGGCGGCCCAGATGTAGTCCGTGCCCTGCACCTGGAGGGTGGTCTGGGTGTCGACGTGACCGCGCGGGCCGAGCGGAAGGCCGAAGCGGGAGAGGACGGGGTTCGGCTTGACGCCGGCCGTCCACACGAGGGTGTTGGAGTCGACCTCGAGGCCGTTCTTCAGCACCACGTGACCGTCGACGCAGGAGTCCATGGAGGTGGAGAGGTAGATCTCGATCCCGCGGCTCTCCAGGTGCTCCTTGCCGTACTGGCCGAGCTTGGGACCGACCTCGGGAAGGATCTTGTCCGCGGCGTCGACGAGGATGAAGCGCATGTCCTCACGGGACACGTTGCTGTAGTACTTGGCGGCGTCGCGGGCCATGTCCTCGACCTCGCCGATGGTCTCCGCACCCGCGAAGCCCCCACCCACGAAGACGAAGGTCAACGCCTTGCGGCGGACGTCCTCGTCGTGCGTGGAATCGGCCTTGTCGAGCTGCTCGAGAACGTGGTTGCGCAGACCGATGGACTCCTCGATGCCCTTCATACCGATGCCCTGCTCGGCGAGGCCGGGGATCGGGAAGGTACGGGAGACCGCGCCCATGGCGATGACGAGGTAGTCGAAAGGCAGCTCGTACGCCTCGCCGACCAGCGGGGCGATCGTGGCGACCTTGCGGTCCTGGTCGATGGTGGTGACCCGGCCGGTGAGAACTTCCGCCTTGGGCAGCACGCGTCGCAGTGGGACGACGACGTGCCGAGGCGAAATGCTGCCGGCGGCGGCTTCGGGGAGGAAGGGCTGGTAGGTCATGTACGACCGGGGGTCGACGACCGTGACGGTCGCCTCGCCGTAGCGCATCTTCTTGAGAATGCGCCGAGCTGCGTACAGGCCTACGTACCCACCGCCTACTACGAGGATCCTGGGACGCTCCGTGGTGCTCATGCCATCGAGTATCCACCCGCTCCAGGGGGGTAGCTCGTGCGCCCCTTCACAAGCTTGGTCGGCCTCTCTGCTACACTGCCCCGCCCACGTGACCGAGGTCATGGCGCCGTGAATGAACCAGCATGCCGTGCGAACCGTAGTCAAGGCCACGTGAGCTGCCGCTCCTGGTCCTCGACCCCTCTGGACCAGCCCCTCGTTTCATACGACCGCAACAGCGGCGGAACACCTTTTTGATCATGTCCCGGACCCCCATGGGGCCCCGGGAGGGGCCCCGGCAACCAAAACCTCGCCCAACAGGGCTGATTCTCTTGTGAAGAACTTCACGAAGTTTTCCGAGGGGGTGCCGCGGAGGAGGTTTCCGGGGCCCTCCGAGTGCGCTCATACGTTATCCGACCTGCTCAGCCGAGGCTACCGACGGGTAGTAAAGATGCCCGAACGCCTGAGGGTGCGACTTCGGGAGCGTCGGCCGTTCGCGGTCGCGCGCGGATACGGGGGTGTCGCCGCAAGCGCGGGGCCCGCCGGAGGCGCTGGTGAATACGGCCCGTTTCGCGCTGTTCACCCGATCAGCCACGCTCCGCGCGAGATCGGCCACGAGGCTGCATAGCGTGCCTGCATGACCACAACACACATGGCCAAGAAGGCCACTTCGCGAATATGCGCGGTCAGCGCTGTCCTGGGCATTGCTCTCGCGGCGGGGGCGGCGTCGGCCGCATCCGCGGTGGCCGCGACGCCCGCCCCTCACGTCGCCTCCAAGGCCACGGCTGCCCAGTCGAGCCCCAGCCGCGACCACGACCACGGATATGGCCACGGGCACGGTCACGACCACGGTGACGACGGGGGGTGCAGCGGCAACCTCATCGCCCTCATCTGCAATTGACGGACAGCCCGTGGGCTGACGGAGCGGCCCCGGTACCTCCCGACGAGGCACCGGGGCCGCTCCGCGTCACCGCAGGTCAGTCACCACGGCCCTCTTCGGCCTCTTCGGCCACTTTGAAAGCAATGCCGTCGAGGATGTCGTGCTCACTCACGACGACCTCTCGCGCCCCGATCCGCTCCATGATCGACAGCAGCACGAGGGCGCCGGCGCCGATCACGTCGACGCGTCCCGGGTGCATGGATGGGATCTTCGCGCGCTCGGCGTGGGTGGAGTGGAGCAGGCTCTCGGTGATCTCGCGGACACGGTCGTACGGGACGCGGGAGTGGTGGATGGCCTCCGAGTCGTACTCGGGCAGGTTCTGCGCGATCGCCGACACGGTGGTGACGGAGCCGGCGAGGCCGACGAGCGTACGCGCCTCGCGCAGCGGGACCGTCTCCTCCGCGAGGTCGAGGGCCGCCTCGATGTCGGCGCGGACGGCAGCGATCTGCTCCTCGGTCGGCGGGTCGGTGACAACCCCGTCCCGTACGAGGTGCCGCTCCGTCATCCGTACGCACCCGATGTCCACGGACCGCGCCCCGCGCACGTGATCGTCCCCGACCACGAACTCGGTCGAGCCGCCACCGATGTCCACGACCAGGTACGGCTTGGCGAGGTCGTCGCGTCCCACCAGCTCCTTGGTCGCGCCCGTGAAGGAGAACTCGGCCTCGTGGTCTCCGGAGATGACCTCGGGCTCGACTCCGAGGATGCCGAGCACACCTCGGACGAACTCGTCACGGTTCTCGGCGTCCCGGGACGCCGAAGTGGCGACGAAGCGGAGGCGCTCGGCGCCGTGCTCCTTGATGATCGCGGCGTACTCGTGGCAGGCAGCGAAGGTGCGCTCCAGCGCCTCCGGCGCGAGTCGGCCCGTGCGGTCGACGTCCTGGCCGAGCCGGACGATGGTCATCCGCCGGTCCAGTTCGACGAGTTCACCGGTGTCCGGGTCGGCGTCGGCGACGAGGAGGCGGATGGAGTTCGTACCGCAGTCGATGGCGGCGACGCGAGCGTGAGTCACTTGTCGTTCTCCTGAACCGGCACCACACACGTCCCCTTGCGCCACCACTCCGGCAGCATCGCGATCGCCTCGTCGCCCAGGGGGTTCACACCCGGCCCCGTGGCCAGAGAGTGGGCCACCAGAACGTGGAGACACTTCACCCGGTCAGGCATGCCGCCCGCGCTGGGGAAGTTCTCCAGAACCTCGATGGCGTCGCGGCGGGCGATGTAGTCCTCATGGGCGGCGCGGTAGGACGCGGCCAGTTCGGGGTCTGTCGCGAGGCGGTCCGTCATCTCCTTCATCACGCCGTTCGCCTCGAGCGTGCCGATCGCCGAGGCGGCCCGGGGACACGTCAGGTAGTACGTCGTCGGGAACGGAGTCCCGTCCGGAAGACGGGGAGCCGTCTCGACCACGTCCGGCTGCCCGCACGGACAGCGATGCGCGATCGCGCGCAACCCGCGCGGTGGCCGCCCGAGCTGCTGCTTGAAGGCCTCGACATCCGCGTCGGTGGGCTCGGTGCGCGGGGTGGGCGGCGGGGGCGTTTCCATGCCTGTGCGTAAGTCTCTCTCGTCAGTTCAAGTCGGTTCGCGTTGGTTCGCATCGGTTCACTGATCGGAGGCGTCGGCCTTGTCGACGCCGTCCCAGACGTTGGCGTACCAGGCGCGGTGGGCGGCCGTCCGGTCCGTACGCGTCTTCTTCGCCGCGCCGGGGTCGATCACGATGTAGCCGGTCTCGCCCGGCATCACATAGTGCAGCCGCTCCCGGATGCGCTGCTCGGCGTACGCGTCGTCCTGCCACCGCGCCTTGAGATCGCGCAGCCGTTCGACCCGCTCGCGGGCCTGCTCCCGCTGCCGCTGGAGGTCGGCGATCTCGGCGCGCTGGGAGACGTACTGCCTTATGGGATAGGCCAGGGCCACGACGAGCGAGCAGATGACCAGGGCGAGGAGTGCCGCCCGGCCGGTCAGCCGCGAGCGGCGGGCCTGGCGCTTGGTCTGGGAGCGGTAGACACGCTCGGCGGTCTGCTCGCCGAGCAGCCGCAGCCTGGTCGCGGTGGAGAACCGATCGCGGTCCTTCACGGCCATCTGTCCCGCCTCCCCGATACAAACCCGGCTACGAGCCGGCCTCTACAAACCCGTCTACGAGCCGGCACCCCGGCGTCTCTCTACAAGCCCGTCACGTGCGTACGTCCCCGCACACGGTACGGGACCGGGTACGGGGACGTACGTACGACGGGGCTGTGCCCCTTGCCGGGCGGCTCAGCCCTTGCTGTGCCTACTGATTCGCAGAGCGAAACCGCGGGAAGGCGCTGCGGCCGGCGTACACCGCCGCGTCGTCGAGGATCTCCTCGATGCGCAGCAGCTGGTTGTACTTGGCCACGCGGTCCGAGCGGGCCGGGGCGCCGGTCTTGATCTGGCCGCAGTTCACCGCGACGGCGAGGTCGGCGATGGTGACGTCCTCGGTCTCGCCGGAGCGGTGGGACATCATGCACTTGAAGCCGTTGCGCTGGGCCATCTCGACGGCGTCCAGGGTCTCGGTCAGCGAGCCGATCTGGTTGACCTTGACGAGCAGGGCGTTCGCGGAACCCTCCTCGATGCCGCGGGCCAGGCGCTCCGGGTTGGTGACGAAGAGGTCGTCGCCGACGATCTGGACCTTGTCGCCCAGCTTCTCGGTGATGACGTTCCAGCCGTCCCAGTCGTCCTCGAACAGCGGGTCCTCGATGGAGACGAGCGGGTACGAGGCGACGAGCTCCTCGTAGTACTCGGTCATCTCGGCGGCCGAGCGGGACTTGCCCTCGAACTCGTACTTGCCGTCCTTGTAGAACTCGGACGCGGCGACATCGAGCGCCAGGGCGATCTGCTCGCCCGGAACGTAACCGGCCTGCTTGATGGCCTCGAGGATGAGGTCGAGCGCGGCACGGTTCGACTCGAGGTTCGGGGCGAAGCCGCCCTCGTCGCCGAGACCGGTGGACAGGCCCTTGGTCTTCAGCACCTTCTTGAGGGTGTGGTAGACCTCGGCGCCCCAGCGCAGCGCCTCGGAGAAGGACTCCGCGCCGATCGGGGCGATCATGAACTCCTGGATGTCGACGTTGGAGTCGGCGTGCGACCCACCGTTGAGGATGTTCATCATCGGGACCGGCAGCAGGTGCGCGTTCGGGCCGCCCAGGTAGCGGAAGAGCGGCAGGTCGCTGGCCTCGGAGGCGGCGTGCGCGACGGCGAGGGAGACGCCGAGGATGGCGTTGGCGCCGAGCGAGCCCTTGTTGTCCGTGGCGTCCAGGTCGATCATCGCCTGGTCGATCAGCCGCTGCTCGGTGGCGTCATAGCCGACGAGCTCCGGGCCGATCTGCTCGATGACGGCGAGGACGGCCTTCTCGACACCCTTGCCGAGGTAACGGTTGGAGTCTCCGTCACGGAGCTCAACAGCCTCGAAGGCACCGGTGGAGGCGCCGGACGGAACGGCGGCACGACCCGTGCTGCCGTCGTCGAGGCCGACCTCGACCTCGACCGTGGGGTTGCCTCGGGAGTCCAGGATTTCCCGGGCTACGACGACGTCGATGGACGGCACGAGCATCTCCTTCTGGGATGTGACGCGGGATACGCCGGGCCGCAGGCCCGGTTGAATACAGCGCGGTGATGACTCCGCGACATGAGCCTAGCCGCCCCGGAGGGATCGGCCAGCCTGTCGGCCACCCGATGGACCGAACTGAGGGTAAACATTGTTCCTACGGGGAACAAAAAGCACCGGCCCCATACAACGACACCGCGACGACAACACCCCGCCACCGTGCAGCAAAAAGCCCCGCCCCGGTGCGTACGGGGGAACACGCACCGGAGCGGGGAGCCCGTGGGGGACGGGGGGTGACCCTCACGTGGCCTTCACTATGAAGACCACGGATGGGGATGGGCCATGGTTCAGCTGTGAGCAGGTTGTGAGCTCGCGAATTCTCAACGGCCTCGCGAGCCCGCCGTCAGCCGAAGTAGGTCGTGTTGAGCGAAGTACAGCTGGGCGGCACGCGGGAGTGCGCCGGCCGAAGTACCCGCCGCGTCAGTCGAAGTACTGCCGCGCCGGCCCAGCACTGCCGCGTCAGCTGAGGTGCAGCTGCTGGCCCGGGAAGATGAAGTCGGCGTCGTCGACGATGTCGTCGTTCAGCTTGAACAGCTTCTGCCAGCCGCCCTTGACGTTCTCCTGCGCGGCGATCTCGCTGAGGGTGTCACCCTTGACGACCTTGTACTCGCCGTCGCCCTTCTTGACCTTCTTGCCGGTCGGGGTCTCGACGGTCTTCTTCGCGGCCGGACGCTCCTGGGAGCGCGAGGAACGCTGCTCCGAGGACGGCGCGCTCTGCTGCTGCGACTGCGCGGAGCTCTGACCGGAGTTCGAGGAGCCGGAGCCCGAGGAGGCCGTACCGCCGTTGTACGAGGCGTTGGACAGGCCCACGCCACAGCTCGGCCAGGCACCCTTGCCCTGGCCCGCGAGGACCTTCTCGGCAACGGCTATCTGCTGGGACTTGGAGGCCTGGTTGGCCGTGGAGGCGTACTGCGTGCCGCCGTACGCGGCCCAGGTGGAGGCCGAGAACTGCAGGCCGCCGTAGTAGCCGTTCCCGGTGTTGATGGCCCAGTTGCCGCCCGACTCGCACTGGGCGACGGCGTCCCACTCGGAGGCGGTGGCGGCGGAGGCCGAACCGGTCGCCAGCAGCGGGGCGGCGATGGCGGCACCGGTGACACCGGCGAGCGTGGCGATACGGGTGGCCTTGTTCGGGCGACGGTGCTTGCCCTTGCCGGAAAGCAGCATGAAGTGATCCCCTCACCGACGCCTGCGAGGTGAGCTGTCGGGTTCGGGCTTGGTGAGTTGCCCGGCCGCGCACCTTTCGGCGCGCGGCTTCACCCCAAGCCGGTCCTCTGGTCGTCTCTCAACGACCGGGCCCGGCACTTACCTTGGGTCCCCCGCTCCTGCCTACGGCGCTTTACGCGACGACTGTTCCCGTACGGCCGTTGGCAGGATTCGGCGTGCGACCGTCGGGGCTCACCAGTGGCGAGCGGTCACGACCGTAGACATGCGATCCGCCGAATTTCAAAGACGATCACGGTCCTTGAGATCCATCTCTCACTTTCACCAAACCGGACATTCAGCGCGAACTACCGCTACCTTTCGCCCGTTTCGGCGGCTTGCTCACTGATTGGCCGCGACCTGCCCGTTACCGAGTTCAAGGCTCTGACCGGGGAGGATCAGGTCCGGGTCGGTGCCGACAATGCCCTTGTTCGCGGCGTACAGCTCACGCCATCCGCCTTCCAGGCCAAGGGAGTCGACGATCCCCGAGAGACTGTCTCCGGCGCGGACCGTGTACGAGCCGTCGGTGGCGTCACGCGGGGCACTGTCACCGCGCGAGGCATGCCGGCCGGCGGAGTCGTCCGTACGCGAACCGGTGGCGTCCTCGGCGGCACTGCCGCCACGGTGACGGCCGGAGCCGGAGTCGGTGACGTCATCCGCGTCGACGTCGGTGTCGGCGCCCGTCGAAGCGTCGCCATTCTGGGCAGAGTTGTCCGATTCGTCACTCTTCGTCGTGCCAGTCGAATCCGTCGAATCCGGCGAGACCACGTCGCCCGTGGAGGGGCTGGCGGAAGACTGCGAGTCGGCGTCCGCGTCAGCGTCGGTGTCGTCACCGGAGTCGTCCGTGGTGTCGTCAGCATAGACGGACGAGTCGGACTTGACCGACTCGTCCGACTCACCTGATTTCGTGTCATTGTCGCCGTTGGTGGTGCTGGTGCTGCTGTCGCCCGTCGTCGAGCCCGAGTCGGGCGACGGCGAGGCGGAGTCCTGCGCGAGGCCCGTGTCGACATCCGCCGACTCGGAGTGCTGCGACAGGCCCGCGACGAGACCGCACGCCCCCCAGGGCTCGATGCCCTGGTCCGCGAGGACCTTCTCGGCGACGGCTATCTGCTGCGAGCGGCTGGCCTGGTCGGCGCTCGACGCGTAGTCGAGGCCGCCGTACCCCTCCCACATCTCCTGTGTCATCTGGAGTCCGCCATAGGACCCGTTGCCGGAGTCGGCGCTCCACGAGCCGCCACTCTCGCAGTCCGCGACCGCGTCCCAGGTCGTACCGCTGGCGGCGCTCGCGCCGGTCGCGCCGAGCAGGGGGATCGCGATGGCCGATCCGGCCACACCCGCCGCGACGAGGAGAGCCGGAGCCTGACGGGGGCGACGGTGACGACCGTTCCCGGAGAGCATGCGGTTGCCTTTCGCGTGACAGCAAGGGACTACACACAGCAAGGGACTGCGTTTGTTACTTCTGCGGCTGGTGGGACCAGCCGCATTGAGGGGGAACGTATAGGCACTCGAACTCTTGTCACAAGTCGATACAGGGGAGATCACGTGAAAGTCACAGAGTTGAGGGCCCGTCAGCTCTGACCTGCGGTAAGGCGAATCACACGCCCTACGCGAAACGGACCGGCAACGTACGCGGCCCACGCATAATGAGACTGCCATGCCAGCGCAAATCGGCTGAATCCACCGCGAGTTGCAGGTCAAGGAGGCCGTGAGGGGCGTCACTGGATGTCATACGCAACGCGGCCCCCGGTACCGTCACCCCGTGAACGCCCCACATATCGGACCCGAACTCTTCACCTGGGAGTTCGCCACTGACCCGTACCCCGCCTACGCGTGGCTCCGGGAGCATTCGCCCGTACACCGCACCACACTTCCCAGCGGCGTCGAGGCGTGGCTCGTGACTCGGTACGCGGACGCCAAACAGGCTCTCGCCGACCCGCGGCTCTCCAAGAATCCCGTGCACCATTCCAAAGACGCCCACGGCAAGAGCAAAACGGGCATCCCCGGCGAGCGCAGCGCCAATCTCATGACCCATCTGCTCAACATCGACCCGCCGGACCACACACGCCTCCGTCGGCTCGTCTCCAAAGCGTTCACCCCCCGCCGAGTCGCCGAATTCGCGCCCCGTGTCCAAGAGCTGACCGACCATCTCATCGACCAGTTCGCACACACCGGAAGCGCCGACCTCATTCACGAGTTCGCGTTCCCTCTCCCCATCTACGCCATCTGCGACCTGCTCGGTGTCCCCCGCGAGGACCAAGACGACTTCCGGGACTGGGCAGGGATGATGATCCGGCACGGAGGAGGGCCGAGGGGCGGCGTCGCGCGGTCCGTGAAGAAGATGCGTAGCTATCTCGCCGAGCTGATCCACCGCAAGCGGGAGGCGCTCCCAGACCACCCCAGCTCCGGCGAAGACCTCATCTCCGGTCTGATCCGCGCCTCCGACCACGGCGAGCACCTCACCGAGAACGAAGCCGCGGCCATGTGTTTTGTGCTCCTTTTTGCCGGTTTTGAAACGACGATCAACCTCATCGGCAACGGCACGTACGCGCTGCTCCGGAACCCAAAGCAGCGGGCGCAACTACAGAAGTCGATCGAGCGCGGCGAACAGGAACTGCTCGACACCTGCATCGAAGAGCTTCTCCGTTACGACGGCCCTGTCGAACTGGCTACCTGGCGCTACGCAACCGAGCGCCTCGAAATCGGCGGACAACGAATCGCTTCCGGCGATCCCGTACTCGTGGTCCTCGCCGCAGCCGACCGTGATCCCGCCCGTTTCGACGAGCCGGACACGCTCGACCTCTCCCGCCGGGACAACCAGCACCTCGGCTACGGGCATGGCATCCACTACTGCCTCGGTGCCCCACTCGCCCGTCTCGAAGGCCGCACCGCGCTGGCCACCTTGCTGCGCCGTCTGCCCGACCTTCGACTTGCCGCTGACCCCGCGGAACTACGCTGGCGGGGCGGCCTGATCATGCGCGGGCTGCGGAACCTACCCGTGGAGTTCACGGCCGCCTAACAGGTGAACAGTTCAGCGGCGGGTTCCCCTGCGCGGGGCTCGGCCAGTCTTGCCCAGCCGCACGGGCACAGCCCGTCAGCCCGCGCCCGGCAAGGGGGCGGGGTTGTAACACCATGCGGCTTCTCCCCCGCTCTTGGCTCCGCTCGAGCGGGGACCCCATCGCGGGCGCGACCAGTCACGGACGGCCCGCAGACTCACAACCGCCCCACCCGCGGAGCGCTCAGCTCTCGCCCGCCCGTATCGCGTCCCGGTAGGCCCGCGCCGCCGCCCGCAGCGCCGCCTCCGGGTCCACGCCCCGCGCCTCGGCGCGTACGGCCATCGCCAGCAACTCATAGCCGACGTCGTCGCCCTGTGGGAGCGGGACCTCAAGTCCCGCCGTGCGCACACGGGATGCGAGCTTGGCGGCGAGGGCGAGGCCGGGCTGGCCGAGGGGGATGCCCTCGGTCACGGACGTCCGCTGTTTCTCCACGGCCTTGGTGCGCAGCCAGTGCTCCTTGACCTCCTCGGGCGTCGAGGCGGTCTCGTCTCCGAAGACGTGCGGGTGGCGGTGGATGAGCTTCGTGACGATGCCGCCGGCCACGTCGTCTATCGAGAAGGGCTCCTCTTCGTCCTCCTCGGCGATCCTTGCGTGGAAGACCACCTGGAGCAGCACGTCGCCGAGCTCCTCGCGCAGCTCGTGCCGGTCGCCCTCCTCGATCGCCTCGACCAGTTCGTACGCCTCCTCGATGCCGTACTTCGCCAGGCCCTTGTGGGTCTGCTGGGACGACCACGGGCATTCGGCGCGGATGCGGTCCATGACCTGGACAAGGTCGAGGAGGCGGGCGCCGGGGAGGTCGTACGACGCGGGGAGCAGTTCGAGGTCGGGCATCTGGACGCGTCCGGAGCCGGCCAGCCGGGCCAGGCCGTCGGTGAGGCGGGGCTCGCCCTCGCCGGTGGCGACGACGGTCACCGTGCGGCCGCCGTCGCACGCGTCGATCAGTTCCTCGGCGGTCGGCGCGGTCTCGTCGACCTGGACGCCGGCCTCGCGCAGATACGGCAGCTGGGGGTGGGCGCCGTCCGCGCACAGGACGCGGTCGGCGCCGTGCAGCGCCTGCCAGGCGGGCCAGGACAGGAGTCCGGGCGCGACTCGGTGGCTGGTGGTGAGGAGGACGATGCGCCCCGGGCTGGATGCGTTCACACATCGAACGTAACCCACGCCACTGACACCAAGGTCACAGCCAGGGGCGCGGACGGTAGAGCCAGGGGCGCGGGCGGTAGGGCGGCTACGCCGTCTCCGGGCTTCCCGCCGCGGTGACCTCGCGCAGCCACGGCAGTTTCGTGTCGACGCGCGCGCTCTTCTCGGCGTCCCACGTGCCGTAGCGCGGGTTCAGGTCGACCTTCAGTTTCTTGGAGGCCTCGGCGAGGGCGTTCCAGAAGGCCGGCTGGTTGGTGTCCGTGCCGAGCTCGGCGGCCAGCTTCTGGGCCTCGGTCTGGACGCGGAGGTTGTCGTCGAGCTGCTGCGGTGCGACGCCGTACTGCTGGAGCCAGCTCACCTCCAGCTCCTTCGCGCCGCCCATCCGCGACTCGAGGTCGGCGCGCAGCCGCTGGACCTCCTTGCGGCTGACGCTCACGCCCGCGTCCACCGCGGCCTGGTGCAGCACGCGGTCGAGAACCATGGTGTACAGGGTGTCGCGGGTGAGGCCGCCGGACTTGGCGATGGCCTGCTCGTACTGCGCTTCGCCCGTGGTGGCGGCCTGCTGGGCGGTCCGTACCTGGTTCACCCGGTTCTCCAGCTGGGAGACCGTGATGCGGTCGCCGCCGACGACGGCCGCGGCACCGGGGTGCGCGTCGTTTCCGCATGCGGTGAGGAGAGGGGCCGCGGTGACGATCGCGGCGGAGAGGAGGAGCGCGGTGCGACGGCGGCGGTGCAAGGAAACCTCCTGTGGGAGCTTGTGCGACGGTGCACAAAGTCTTGCGGTGATCGATGGTAGGCAGGGGACCGGCTATCGGCCACCCATTCGACCCAACGATTCGCCAGGAGTTCCGTACCGTCCCGAGGTCGCTAGCCGCGCACTTGGCCCAGCCATTGCAGCGTCCGGCGGATTTCCGTGACCAGCGGGTGGCCGGGGCCCCGCATTCGTTCGACGTCGTATTGCAGTCGGGCCAGGGTGTCGTGGGCGGCGGCGCGGTCGCCGAGGGAGAGCAGCAGGTGGCCCATGCGACGGCGGACTTCGAAGGAGAGCTCGGCGTCCTGGGCGACGTACTGGTTCTCGTAGTAGGGCAGCAGTGCGCGGTATTCGGCGAGGGCGGCCGCGGGTTCGCCGAGCTGTTCCAGGCACTGGGCGGCCTCGTAGCGGAAGCGCAGGGACTGCGGGTCGGCCTGGCCGGCCTCGGTGGCGCGCTCGTCGGCGAGGCGGCGCAGTTCGGGCAGGGCGCGGCGGTACTGGCCGTCGTCCATCAGCGTGGCCGCGTACTGCTTGCGCAGGGTGCGGACGACGGGTGAGTGCTCGCCGTGCTGGGCGGCGGCGGCCGGGAGGATGCCGCCGAGGATGTCGACGGCCTGTGTGATGCGGCCCTCGCCGAGGAGCCGCTTGACCTCGTCGACGGCGCCCGCGACGTCGGGTTTCTCGACGGCTGGGGTGGCCTGCGGCTGCTGTGCGGGGGTGCGGGCGCGGTCCGGCCAGGGGGCGTGCGGGCGCAGGAAGGGGCGTGTGGGGTCGAGGGGGCCGCCGGACGGGATCCCGCGCGCGGGGAGTAGTGGGAGCAGCTGCTCGTACGTCTCCTGTGCGGAGGCGGGGCGGTGCTGCGGGTCCTTGGAGAGCAGACGCAGTACGAGGGCTTCGAGCGCTTCCGGGACTTCGGGGCGCAGGCGGCGGACGGGGACGGGCGGTTCGTAGAGGTGGCGGTGCAGGACGCCGAGGGCGGTGGAGCCCGAGAACGGCACGTCGCCGCTGAGGAGTTCGTGCAGCAGTACCCCGAGCGCGTACAGATCGGTGTACGGGCCGACGGCGCCGCCCATCGCCTGCTCGGGCGCCATGTAGGCGGGGCTGCCGATGGGTGAGCCGGTGTGGGTGAGGCGGGTGGTGTCCGTGTCCATCACCGAGGCGACGCCGAGGTCGAGGACGGTGACCGTGCCGTCCTGCTTGACCATCACGTTCCGCGGTTTGAGGTCGCGGTGGACGATCGGCACGGCGTGCACCGCGGAGAGTACGGCGCACAGCTGGGCGGCGACCGAGACGGCCCACTGCCAGGGGTACGGGTCGTGTTCGGCGAGGTGGTCGGAGAGGTCGGCCCCGTCGACGTACTGCATGACGAGGAACAGTTCCTCGCCCTCGCTGCCCGCGTCGTGGACGGTGACCAGGCCGGGGTGGTCGACCTGGGCGGTGACACGGCACTCGCGGACGAAGCGGCGGCGCAGTTCGTCGGCCTCCTGGCCCGCGACCTTGTCGGGGCGCAGCAGCTTGACGGCGACGCGCCGGTCCAGGCGCTTGTCGTACGCCGTCCACACCTGGCCCATGCCGCCCTGCCCGATGAGCGTGGACAGTTCGTAGCGGTCGGTGATCACACGTCCCGACGACGCCACGGTCACCTGCCGTCCTCCTGCTTGCGCAGATAGTCGCTCAGCTCGTCGAGCTCGGCGCGTACCTGGTCGATGCGGGCGGGCGCGGGGCGTTGCGGCTGCGAGGGCGGCGGCACGGGGGTCTGAGGCACTGGGGTCTGGGGCACGGGAGTGTGCGGCATGGGAGCCTGCGGCGCCTGGGAGGGCGTGGCGGGATACGGGGAGGGGGGCTGCGGATAGCCGTATCCGGCCGGGGGCACCGCGGGCGGTATGTAGACCGGGAACGGGGGCTGGGCTTCGTGGTGCCGGACGTCCACGACCACGAAGTACACGGACCCGAACACGCCGAGCAGGATCGCGCCGAGCAGTGCGACGTCGGTTCTGCCGTCGGACTCCGGCAGCGAGCCGATCACGGCGAAACAGCCGATCGCCGCGGGCACGCTCAGGACGGCCAGCACCCAGTCGAACCACTTGCCGCGCAGCATGGCCGCTCGGATCAGCGGAACGAAGGAGAGCATGCCGCAGGTGAGGAAACTGATGGCGGCGAACAGTATGCGGAGGCTGACGACAGTAGCCGTGCTGCGGGGAGGCGGCGCCGCGCCGTGGCCGTACATGACTGCTCCTGGTGACCCGATGAGGACGGACGTACGAGTTGGGAGTCCGAGCGTATAGGCGGACAAGGACAACAGGTCCCGGGTTGTACCGAACCGTTGTCACGCTGGTCACCGCGTCCGTGCCGGAAGGGCTCAGTCCGGTGCGACCGTGCCGTCCGTCAGGCCGTCGTACATGCCGCGCACCAGCTGCTCGCCGAGGCGGCCGGCGAGCCGTAGCGTCTCCTCGAACTCGGCGAGGGCGCGGAACCGTTCGCCGTAGCCGCGTTGTTGTTCCAGCGGCAGCCGGGGCAGCTGGAGGCGGCGTACGTCGAGTCGGGTCGCGGTGGACGCGTAGCTGCTGGCCTGGCGGTTGTTGGCGGTGCCGCGCAGGAATCCGGCGAGGAACCACGGGTCGAGCGCGGCCGGGTCGGGGCGCAGCAGCGCGAGGTTGCGGCCGAGCGCGGCGCCGGCGGTCGCGTCGTCGACCACGCGCGCGATGGAGCCGCCGCCGAGCACGGGGACGACGACGTCACCGGGTTCGGTGAGGACGGGTTCCTCGTCGCTCTCGTGCAGCGTCCCGGAGGGGGCGGTTCCGGCGAGGACGTCCTGGTCGGTGAGGACGGGCACGCGCGCGTGGCCGCCGTTTCCGCCGGTACGCAGCTGAAGTGCGCCCCCGCGCGCGAGTTCGCCGATGGTGGTGAGCGGCCAGCGGGTGGGCTGGCGTGGGTCGGCGGCGGGCGGGGTCAGGTCGCCGGTGAGGCGGAGGGTCTCGCCGAGGCGGTCGCGGACACTCGCGAGCTGCTCGGCGCCGCCGCCCGCCGCGGGCGGCGGCAGGTGGCGGGCGGGGGCCAGGTCGACGTCGTCGTCGAGGAGTTCGATGACCGGCACCGAACGGCTGAGACCGGGCTGCTCCGGCGCGGTCCCGGCGCGGTCGAAGGGGCGCCAGGCGTCGAGGACCGCGCCGCGCACGGCCTGCCAGTCGAGGCCGCCGCGGCTGTCGGCGGTGAACGCGCCGGTGTCGGCGAGCAGCACCTCGGGCTGCGCGGGCTGGGCCGTGACGGCGGGCTTGCGCAGGACCCACAGGTGCAGGGGGAGGTTGTACGGGGGTGCCGCGCCCGGCGGGAGAGCGATGACGGAACGCAGGGCGCCACGGCGAAGCAGGTCGGCTCGGATACGGCGGCCCGAGCGGCGGGAGGCGGCGGCGGGCGGCATCAGGAGGACGGCGATGCCGCCTTCCTTGAGGCGGGCCAACGCGTGCTGTACCCAGGCCAGTTCGGACTCGGTGCGGGCCGGGAAGCCGTACTCCCAGCGGGGGTCGTAGGCGAGTTCGTCGTGGCCCCAGTTGCGCTCGTTGAACGGCGGGTGGCACAGGACGGCGTCGGCACTGAGGTTCCCGTACGCGTCGTCGCGCAGGGTGTCGGCGGCGGCGGTGCGCACGGTGGCCTTCGTGTGGAGGGCGAGGCGCAGTGCGGTGAGGGCGGCCAGCTCGGGGGCGCTGTCCTGGCCGTACAGGTGCTGGTCCTTGATGGCCTTCGTGTCCTGCGCCGCGGCCACGGCGCGCAGCAGGGCGCCGGTGCCGCATGCCGGGTCGAGGACGGTCCCTGCCGGTCCGGCGAGGTCGGCCATGAGGGCGGCGAGGCCGGTCGGGGTGAGCGTGTACTGGCGCGGGTTGGCGTCGAGGTGCCGGCCGAGCAGGAACTCGTACGTCTTGCGGGCACCCAGCTCGGCGGCCAGTTCGGCGGCGCCGCGCAACAGCGGGGCGGATGGGCGGAGCTGGGCGGCGGTCGGTGTGTCCACGGCCCGCTTGCGGATGACGCCGAAGCGCGGGGCGATGACCTGGTCCAGGGACGTGGGCAGGAGTTCCGCGAGGCGGGCGTCGGAGCCGGCGCTCAGCTCCAGCCAGACCGTGGGGCGGTCGTGGAGGAGCAGGAGCGCGCAGCCGACGTGGACCAGGGCGGTGACCGGGCCCTCCGGGTGGCCCGCGAGCTGCTGCCAGACGCGCTCGCGGAGGGGGACCTTGGCGAGCTTGCCCTGGGTGCGCAGCCACTCCTCGACCTCGGCGAGCGCGAAGGCGGGGCTGGTTTCGGAGCCGCCGACGGGTTTGGGGAAGTCGGCGTGGCGGCGGCGCCAGTTGCTGACGGCGGCGCGGCCGACTCCGGCGAGCCGGGCGATTCCGGCCGCGGTGACCTCTGTCCCGTTGCCCTGCACCCGATTGTCCTGCACCCGACCGGCTCCCCTCGTCCTGGTGTGTGGCGTCGAGTCGTCGTGGTGTGTGTGGCCCCGAGCATACCGACATACGTGGGACCCACCTGTTCACTCCGTGTACATATTCCTTCTTGGTAATCGTGTTGACTCGGTTCACAGGCTCTGTTCTGATTGACTCATCGGATGAGCGGCCGCCAGAAAGAAGCGGGGTCGCCGACACTCGAAGGAACTGCCATGCGTCGCACCGCACTTGCCGCTCTCTGCCTGGCCGCCGCGGCCACCGTCTCGCTCACCGGCTGTCTGCCCGGCGAGGACAAGGCGGACAGCGAACCGAAGGGCCCGTTCGCCGGGCTGACCGGCGGCGAGATAGCCGACCGGGCCGTGAAGGCCACCTCGGACACCTCGTCACTGCGTATGAAGGCCGACATCGAGGAGGACGGCGGCCGGATGAGCTTGGACATGGCTCTCGACAAAACGGGCCAGTGCGCCGGAACGATCAGTGAGAACGGCCAGGGCAAGACCGACCTCATCAAGACCGGCGACACCCTCTACCTGAGGTACGACGAGAAGTTCCTGCGCGCCCAGGGCAAGAGCGACCCCAAGGCCGAGACCGACGCGGTGGTGGAGATGCTGGCAGGCAAGTGGACCAAGATGGCCGCGACCGCCTCGGACGCCAAGGAGATGGCGAGTTTCTGCGACCTCGACACCACGCTCGCCGAGTTCGAGGACGGCAGCTCCAACGCCACCAGAGGGAAGACCACCACGGTCGACGGCACCCCGGCGATCGTCCTGCGCGAGAAGGACGGCAAGGACAGCTACACGCTGTACGTCGCCACCGAGGGCAAGCCCTACCTGCTGAAGGTCGTCAGCAGGACCGCCACGGAACCGGGCACCGTCACCTACACCGACTTCGACAAGCCCGTCCCGGCCGAGGCGCCCAAGGGCAAGGTCATCGACCTGGACGAGCTGGGCGGCTGACAGGGCCGACCGGCCCTCAGCCGATCGGGCCTCAGCGGGCCGGGCCCTCGCGGGGCGCACCCCAGCGGGATCCAGTACCCCGGCACCAGCGGGCGCGGCTCACCGGGATCAAGCAGGGCATGCCTCAAAGGGCGTGCCGCACCCACACGTTGGGCTCGACGTACACCGCGTATCCGCGCCCCGGTTCGCAGTGCACCGGCACCAGCGCTCCGGGCACCTCGACCGGGCCCTCCTCGTCGAAGGGCAGCCCCGTCCACGCGCGCCACTCGTCGAGCGAGGCGGCCACGGTCATCGAGGCCGGTGCCACCGCCTCGATGCGCGCGCCCGCCCGGACGTGGACGCGCAGCCAGGGGTCGTGCGGCAGACCGTCGCCGCGTGTCCGGAACGCGTACTCCTCCATCGCCGTACGCGGCTCCAGGTGCTTCGCGCTCGGGCGCACCGGGGCGACGACCTCGTCGAAGCCGTGCGCCCGGGCGTTGTCGCGCATCGCCGAGAGCAGCCGGCCCGACAGTCCACCGCCCTGGGCGTGCGGGGCGACGACGATCGAGATGGCGCTCACCGTGTCGGGCCGGGTACCGCGGCGCAGGTCGGCGAACGCCCGCACCAGTACCTCGTCCCAGCCCCGCGCCGGCAACTCGCCCAGGCCCTCGTCCGCGAGCGCGAACGGCACGCTGTAGGCGTGGGCGATCACCTCGCCGCGCTCGTCCTCGGCGAACAGGACGTACTCCGGAAGCTCGGTGGCGATCCGGTCGTAGTGCGCGTCATTGACGAGGTCGTGACGTATGAACTCGGGCCAGGTGTCGGCCATCCCCGCCACCTGGTCATACATCTCGGGGCGGTCGGCAAGGGTCGACACCTTCAGCTCCATGGCGGACACCGTAGGCGGCGACTCAGCCGCGCGGAACCGGTTTTCCCCCCGGTGGCGGTCAGAGCCTGTTTCTGAAGCCCCGTCGTCCGCGCGGAGCGCGGGCGCAGCGGCGTTCGGTGCGTGCCCTCGGCGTGCGGCGTTGCAGGTCACGTGGCGGAGCCACCTGTCCTGCGGCGACGTGCGGCGAGGGTGCGTGCCGTGCGTCGGGGCGCAGACGGGGGTTCAGAAACAGCTTTCAGCCCGCGTGGAACCTGTTCGGCGCCTGTGTCGGGTTGCCGCCCGAGGGGAGCCGCTGATCAGGGCAACCGGACAGCACCCGCTTCATCGCGGCCTTCTCCGCCTCGGTGACCCACAGTCCGTACTTCTTCTTCACGGCCACCTGCCGGGCCACGTACGTGCACCGGTACGCCTTGTGGGGCGGGAGCCAGGTCGCCGTGTCCCCGTCGCCCTTGCTGCGGTTGCGTCCTGCGTCGACGGCGAGGAGGTTCAGCGGGTCGTTGGCCAGCGCGATGCGCTTGCTTGCCTCCCACTGCTGGGCGCCCTTCTGCCAGGCGTCCGACAGCGCGATGATGTGGTCTATGTCGACCTCGCTGCGGCCGCCTCGTACGAAGGTCACGTCCTTGTTGGTGTAGGGATCCGGGTCGAGCGTCCCGGACCGCACCTCGCAGTCGCCGTCGCTGAACTTCACGTCCGCCAGGTCCCGCTTGAGTATGTCGTCGCGGGTGTCGCAGCCGTTCGAATCGGTGTCGGCCCAAGGGCTGCCGAACTTGTCCCGGTCGTAGCCCGTCTTGGGCGCCCGGCCCTTGACCGTCAGCGAGTCGACCGCGGTGAGGGCCGCTCCGCCCGCGCCCGCCGTCTCCTCGGATCGGGCCGAAGGTCCGGCCGAACCCGTCGTCTCAGCGGTACAGCCGGTCACGGCGAGCAGCAGGACCGCGCCGCCGGCGACCCTGGTCCAGAGCGTCACGGCGCTCCCTCCCCTTGCCTCCTCATGTCCGCCCTGAGCGGGCGGTGTTCCCGACCCTCACCGTACTGTCCAGGGGTCAGGGGCCATTACATGCTTCAACGGCCTTAGGGGGACTTCACCGGGCAAGTGGTGCACACCGGCGTGCGTGGGCGGTAGCGCACTCGACGGGAGTGGTGAACGGGTTCGTCACACCTTCCCGATCCCCAATGTCGTCTCCGACGGCAGCAGCCCCGACCCGAGAACCGCGACCCAGAACTCGCCCAGCAGGTCGGCGAGCCGGCCCGTGCCCGCCGGGCCCAGCGCCTGCCAGGGCGCGGCGGCCAGTTCGTCGGTGTGGTGCTCCACCTCCCGGCGGAGGGCGCGGCCCGCGTCCGTCGCGGTGCCCGCCTCGTGCAGCAGGCCTCGCCCGATGAGCCGTTCACTCGCCGCCGTCCACTCCTCTCCGTTCCAGCCGCGACTCGCGAACCGCTCCACGGAAGCGGCACCTATCGCCGCGAACGACACGAGGGACTCGACGGGGTCGAGGCCCGCGACGAGCAGCGCGGCCAGGTGGCCGTCACCGCGGTGCTCGCGCAGGATCGTCGCCGCGTGCCACATCTGCTGGTGCGGAGCTTCCGGCCAGGGCAGCTCGGTGTTGGCGGCGGCCAAAGGGCGGCCCGCCGTGTTCACGGACTCGGCGGCACGGCGGGCCAGGCCGGCCGCTTCGGCGAGTTCGGGACTGTCGACGCGGTCGCCGAATATCGCTCGGTACGCCCGGTCGATCCCCCGCTCCCGCGCCTCGACCACGGCCTCGGGACGCGCGATCCCCCACGCCGGGCCCATGTGCTCGGAGACCATGCGCGGACTGAAGCTGTAGAAGGCGGATGCCACGCGCCCACTCCCGACAGCACCCAACGGGGCCGCCCGCAACGGGAAGTAACTCGGCCAGCGCTCCTCGACGTCGAACCCGAGCGTGGCCATCTCTTCGAAGACCTCGGGCGCGTAATAGACGACGGCATGCAGGGGTTCGAGCAGATGCCACAGCTGACGCACCCTGCCCAGTTCGACCCCGCCGGCCCGCACCGCCTCGTCGACGTTTCCAGACATGACGTACCCCTCGTCTCCGCGTCCGCTCTCGCCCCGCCCAGCCCACAAACTGGACACTGACTAGATTGCCCGCCCACGCTGAACTTGTCAATGACTAGATTCCGCGTACGCTGGTGACCATGACGAGGAGCACCCACACGCCTCCGGTGGAGCCGCCTGCTGAACCGCCCGCTGAACCGGCCCCCGAGTCGGTCCCTGAGTCGGCCAAGCCCACCCCCGGGCAACCCGCCGCCTCCGCCGCCAAGCCCGACCGCCGTCGCCGCACCTACCACCACGGCGATCTGCGCCGCGCGATCCTGGCCGCCGCCCTCGACGTCATCTCCGGCGAAGGCCCCTCCGCGCTGAGCCTGCGCGACCTGGCCCGCCGCGCGGGCGTCTCGCACGCCGCACCGGCCCACCACTTCAAGGACCGCACCGGGCTGCTCACGGCGATCGCGGCAGAGGGATACGAGCTGCTGGCGGCCACGCTCACGGAGGCGGCGGATCTGCGGGACGCGGGCGTGCGCTACGTACGCTTCGCGCGCGAGCACCCGGCTCACTTCCAGGTGATGTTCACGCCGGAGCTGCTCCGCGGGAACGACCTGGAACTGACGACGGCCAGAACCCTCGCGGGCGAACGCCTGCGCGCCGTCGTCACCGCCGTCCCGCCCGAGGGCCGCGGCACCGACGCCCGCCTCGCCGGCGTGGCCGCCTGGTCCCTGGCCCACGGCTTCGCCACGCTCCTGCTGAGCCACAACCTGGACGGGCCGGTGGGCGACCAGGACCCCGAGGACGTGTTCCGCGCCCTGACCGGCATGCTCTTCCGGTCCACCTGACCCGGCAATCCGCGTGTCGCCGCCCCACCGATGAAACTGCCCCTACGACCCCAGGATCGAAGCCAGGAACTCCCCCGTCCACCCCAGCAACTCCCGCCCGACCAAAGGCTTTCCGCCCACCTTCGCCGTCTTCGGCCGAGGTACCAGCAGCTGATGCGCGGCCGGCTTGATGACGGTCCCCGGGTACAGCCGCTTCAGCCGCAGCTCCTGGGACTCCCTCAACTCCGCCGGTGCGAAGCGGATGTTGTTCCCCTGGAGCACGACCTCGCCGACGCCGCACGCGCGGGCGAGCATCCGCAGGCCCGCCACCAGCAGCAGGTTCTCCACCGGCTCGGGCAACTTGCCGTACCGGTCGACGAGTTCCTCGCGTACGGCCTTGACGTCCTCCTCCGTGTTGGCGGAGGCGATGGACCGGTAGGCCTGCAGACGCAGCCGCTCGCCGGGGGCGTAGTCGTGCGGGACGTGCGCGTCGACCGGGAGCTCGATCTTGACCTCGAGCGGCGGCTCTTCCTCGACGCCGCCTTCCAGCGAGGCGCGGTAGTCGGCGACCGCCTCGCCCACCATACGTACGTACAGGTCGAAGCCCACGCCCGCGATGTGGCCCGACTGCTCACCGCCGAGCAGGTTGCCCGCGCCGCGGATCTCCAGGTCCTTCATCGCCACGTACATGCCGGCGCCCATCTCGGTGTGCTGGGCGATCGTCGCGAGGCGTTCGTGGGCCGTCTCGGTCAGGGGCTTCTCCGGCGGGTACAGGAAGTAGGCGTATCCCCGCTCCCGGCCCCGGCCCACCCGGCCGCGCAGCTGATGCAGCTGTGAGAGGCCGAAGTTGTCGCCGCGCTCCACGATCAGGGTGTTCGCGTTCGAGATGTCGATGCCCGACTCCACGATGGTCGTGGAGACCAGCACGTCGAACCTCTTCTCCCAGAAGTCGACGACGACCTGCTCCAGGGCCTGTTCCCCCATCTGGCCGTGCGCGGTCGCGATACGCGCCTCCGGCACGATCTCGCGCAGCCTCGCCGCCGCTCGGTCGATCGACTCGACCCGGTTGTGGATGTAGAAGACCTGGCCCTCGCGGAGCAGCTCGCGGCGGATCGCGGCGCCGATCTGCCTCTCCTCGTACGGGCCGACGAAGGTCAGGACCGGGTGCCGCTCCTCGGGCGGAGTCGTGATCGTGGACATCTCGCGGATGCCCGTCACGGCCATCTCCAGCGTCCGCGGGATCGGCGTCGCCGACATCGTCAGGACGTCCACGTTCGCGCGCAGCTTCTTCAGCTGCTCCTTGTGCTCGACGCCGAACCGCTGCTCCTCGTCCACGATGACGAGCCCCAGGTCCTTGAACCTGGTCTCCGACGAGAACAGGCGGTGCGTGCCGATGACGACGTCCACCGAGCCCTCGCGCAGCCCCTCCAGGACCGTCTTCGCCTCGTTGTCGGTCTGGAAGCGGCTCAACGCGCGGATGTTCACCGGGAACTGGGAGTAGCGCTCGCCGAACGTCCCCAAGTGCTGCTGCACCAGCAGGGTGGTCGGCACCAGGACGGCGACCTGCTTGCCGTCCTGCACCGCCTTGAAGGCCGCCCTGACCGCGATCTCCGTCTTGCCGTAGCCCACGTCGCCGCAGATCAGCCGGTCCATCGGGACCGTCTTCTCCATGTCGTCCTTGACCTCGGCGATGGTGGTCAGCTGGTCGGGCGTCTCCGCGTAGGGGAACGCGTCCTCCAGCTCGCGCTGCCAGGGCGTGTCGGCGCCGAAGGCGTGCCCCGGGGCCGCCATCCGGGCCGAGTACAGCTTGATGAGGTCGGCGGCGATCTCCTTGACCGCCTTCTTCGCGCGCGCCTTGGTCTTGGTCCAGTCGGCGCCGCCGAGGCGGTGCAGGGTCGGGGCCTCGCCGCCCACGTACTTGGTGATCTGTTCCAGCTGGTCGGTGGGGATGTAGAGGCGGTCGCCGGGCTGGCCGCGCTTGGCCGGCGCGTACTCCACGACCAGGTACTCACGGGTCGCGCCCTGGACCGTGCGCTGGACCATCTCGATGTAGCGGCCGACGCCGTGCTGCTCGTGGACGATGTAGTCGCCCGTCTCCAGGGTCAGCGGGTCGATGGTCTTGCGGCGGCGGGCCGGCATCCGGGCGCCGTCCTTGCCTGCCGCCTTCTGGCCGGAGAGGTCGGTCTCGGTGAGGACGGCCAGCTTCAGCGCCGGGTCCACGAATCCGTAGTCGATCGAGCCGCAGGCAACGTGCACGACGGACGGCGCGATGGCGACGAGATCCGCCTCCAGACGGGCCGCGATGCCCTCGCCGCCGAGCACCTCGACGGTACGGGCCGCCGGGCCGTGGGCCTCGGTGACGAACACCGTGCGCCAGCCGTCCGCGAGCCAGCCCTTGGTGTCGGCGAGGGCCTTGGCGGTGTCGCCGCGGTACGTCTCCGGGGCGTGCATCCCGATCTTCAGGGTGTCCGCGCCAACCTCCTCGTCGGCCGCGAACGGGGACACCGACCACCACATCATGTCCAGCTCGCGGGCCCGGTCCCGGACGTCCGCGATGGACCACAGGGACGCGGCGTCGACGTCGATGGGCGCCTCGCCGCCACCGGCCGTCGCCGCCCAGGAGGCTTGCAGGAACTCCTGGCTCGTCGCCACCAGGTCCGAGGCGCGCGTCCGCACCCGCTCCGGGTCGCAGACGACGGCCATCGAGCCCTTGGGCAGTACGTCCAGGAGCAGCTCCATCTCGTCGACGAGGACGGGCGCGAGGGACTCCATGCCCTCCACGGCGATCCCCTCGGCGATCTTGCCGAGCAGCTCGCCCAGCTCGGGGTGCTCCTCCGCCAGCCGGGCCGCCCTCTCCCGTACGTCGTCCGTGAGCAGCAGTTCGCGGCAGGGCGGCGCCCAGAGCCCGTGCGCGGCGACTTCGAGGGAGCGTTGGTCGGCGACCTTGAAGTAACGGATCTCCTCGACGTCGTCGCCCCAGAACTCCACGCGGAGGGGATGCTCCTCGGTGGGCGGGAAGACGTCCAGGATGCCGCCTCGTACGGCGAACTCGCCGCGCTTCTCGACGAGCTCGACCCGTGCGTAGGCCGCTGCCGACAGGGCTTCGACGATCTGCCCGAGGTCGGTCGTCTCGCCGCTGCGCAGGGCCACCGGTTCCAGGTCGCCGAGGCCCTTGACCTGGGGCTGGAGCACGGAGCGTACGGGGGCGACGACGACCTGGACCGGGCCGGTCTCCGGGTCGTCCGGACGCGGGTGCGCGAGCCGGCGCAGGACGGCGAGCCGCCGGCCCACGGTGTCGCTGCGGGGGGAGAGCCGCTCGTGGGGCAGCGTCTCCCAGGACGGGTACTCCACGACCCCGTCGGGGGGCAGCAGGGACCGGAGTGCCGCCGCCAGGTCCTCGGCCTCCCGTCCGGTGGCCGTCACGGCCAGCACCGGACGGCCCGCCTCCCGGGCCAGCGCCGCGACCGCGAACGGCCGGGCCGCGGGCGGCCCCACCAGGTCGAC
>NZ_JBQQCG010000127.1:0-24597 GCF_052245575.1 Streptomyces sp. 2A115
TGCTGCCGATGGGGTGGACCGGCGGCAGGTACACCACGTCGAAGCCCATCTCCGCGATCGCCGGCAGCCGCCGTGCCGCCGTCCGGAACGTGCCGCTGACCGGCGGCTTGTCCGGCTCGATCACCGCGCCCTCCGAGCGCGGGAAGAACTCGTACCACGAGCCGTACAACGCCCGCTCCCGCTCCACCAGCAGCTGCGACTGGTCGGAGACCGAGACGAATTCGCGCAGTGGGTGGCGGGCCAGCACGTGGTCCACGTCGGGGGTCAGCGCGGCGGCGAGGCGGGCAGCGGCGGGGCGGTCGGTGTCGCGCAGGGCGTCGACGGCCGCGAGGAGCGCGTCACGGCGGCCCTTGCTCTTCGGCACGCCGGTCGCGGCCCGCTCGTACAGCAGCGCGCCCTCCTCCAGGACCAGCTCCGTGTCCATGCCCGCCGGGATCTTGATCTGCGCGTGGTGGCGCCAGGTGGTGATCGGATCGCCCCAGGCCTCCACCGTGTAGGTCCACCGGCCCGGCTTCGGTACGGAGACGGTGGCGCCCCAGCGGTCCGTGCCGGGGGCGAGTTCGCGCATGGGCGTCCAGGGGCCGGTACGGCCCTCCGGGTCGCGCAGGACGACGTTCGCGGCGACCGCGTCGTGCCCCTCGCGGAAGACCGTCGCGGAGATCTCGAAGGATTCGCCCACGACGGCCTTGGCGGGGCGGCGGCCGCCCGCGACGAGGGGGCGCACGTCCAGGACGGGTATGCGCCCGATCAGCGGGCCGCCCCCGGGGGCGGGGGTGGCGGCTGGGGTGACGACTGGCGTGACGGCGGTGGTCTTCGAGGGCGCGGTGTTCGCTGGTGCGGCTTCCGCTGGTGCGGACTGCGCGGGTGCGACTTCCGCGGGTGCGGACTGCACGGGGCGCACTTCCGCTGGTGCGGACTGCGTGGGGGAGGACTTCGCCGTTCCGGACTTGGCAGTTCCGGATTTCTCGCTCTTGTCGGTCTTGTCGGTCTTCTCGGTTTTCGCGGGCTTCTCCGGCTTCTCCGGCTTCTCCGGCTTCTCGGACTTCGCGGTCCTGCCCTTCTGCGGTTCGGGCCGGTCGGCTTTCGCCCCGGGGTCGGGGGGTGCGGTGGTGCCGGGCGTCGGGGGTGATGACGAGTTGTGCGTGGCGGGCATGACCGCTCCTGTCCGCGTCAACGTGGGTGGGCGGATGAGGGTGTGGGGAGGTGGGTCCTGCGGGGCGTACCGGTGGAGCCTTCCCATGCTTTTCGGGTGGGCAATCCGGCACTTTGTTAACTACTCGCGCGTATGTCTACACACAAGACCGGCCTCGTCCGGTGAGAATCCACCAAGGATCTGTCAAGGATCCGCTGACGATTCGCCAGACGAGGCCGGTCTGTGAACGCGCAATTACTTAGGGGTTGTTGACTTGCAGGAGCTTGTTCGGTGTACCGAGGCCCGCACCGGATATCTTGCCGGTCGCGGCCCGTTCGGCGAGAGCCTTGCTCACATCGGCGGGTGTCGCCCAGGCGTTGTCGGCCAGATAGAGCGCGGCCGCGCCCGCGGCATGGGGCGACGCCATCGACGTACCGGAGAAGGTGGCTTTGCCCGTGTCGCTCGCGTAGGAAGCGGAAGTGACGTTCACGCCGGGAGCGAACAGATCGAGCCGCGCGCCCCAGTTGGAGAAGTCCGCCCGAGCGTCCCTCTTGTCGCTCGCTCCGACGGTGATTGCCTCCTTGACGCGGGCCGGTGAGTAGAGGCTCGCCGGGAGGCCGTCGTTGCCGGCCGCCACTGCGTAGGAGACACCGGACGCGATGGAGTTGCGTACGGCGGCGTCCAGTTGCGCGTCCGCGAGCCCGCCCAGGCTCATATTGGCCACGGCGGGCTTCTGGGCGTTCTTCGTCACCCAGTCGATGCCCGCGATGAGCTGCGAGAGCGTGCCGGCCCCTTCGTTGTCGAGCACGCGGACGGCGACGATCTTCGCCTGTTTCGCGACGCCGTACGTGGTGCCCGCGACGGTGCCGGCCACGTGCGTGCCGTGGCCCATGCCGTCCTGGGCGGTGGCGTCGTTGTCGACGAAGTCCCAGCCGTAGCTCGCCCGGCCGCCGAACTCCTTGTGCGTGACGCGTACGCCCGTGTCGATGACGTACACCGTCACACCCTGGCCCGCGGACTCCGGCCAGGTGTAGCTGCGGTCCAGCGGGAGGTCCTGCTGGTCGATGCGGTCGAGGCCCCACGGCGGGTTCGACTGCTGGTGCTCGACGGCCACGGTGGCGTCCTGCGAGACCGCGGCCACCTGCGAGTCGGCGGCGAGGCGCTTGGCCTGTCGCGCGTTGACCTGCACCGCGTAGCCGTTGAGTGCGGTGCTGTAGGTGTGGCTGATTTTCGCTCCGTACTTGGCGGCGATGGCCTTGCCCGCCTTCGACGGAGCTTTCGTTCCCCCTTTGAGCGTGACGATGTAGCTGTCGCTGACGGAGCCGGCTCTGCCGGCGCCGAGGATCTGCCCCTGGGGGGCGGCGTCCGCGGGCAGGGTGATGGCCGAAAGCACCGTGGCCGTCATGACCGCGGTGAAGCCTCCCGCCCAGTGCAGCCGCCGCTTGCGCGTCACTGCCATGGTCTGAGTTCCCCTCCTCAACTCGGCGTACTCCGACCAAAGTTGCGCGCGCCCTTCGTCGGGACTTCGGCAGGCCTCGCGGGGCCCTGGACAGGCCTTGAGGGGCCTCGGCCGGATCGCCACTTGGCAGCTTCTCGTGTGGTGTGAAGTGCCACAAGGTCGTACGAGGGGGCGGAATCGGCCATATCGCCCGTGGGGTACATGTGAAGATTGCGATGATGCGGAGGCGCGTAGGCGCGATGAAGATTGGCCTGAAGATTGCGCCGCTATCCAGCCGAACTCGGGTGCGTCGGCGCGAAGTTGATCGCCGAGTGGGGCCCCGGCCGCCCATGCGCCGTAGTTGCGGAGGCACCCTCGCCGCTACCGTCGTGGGTGACAGAAGGGCGCACACGGGTGTGCGTCCTTCAAGGCCCAACAGGGCCGAGGCCCTGGTACGTCCTCCGTGAAGGTGGAAGCTCGTGAAGGCCATCCGCAGATTCACCGTGCGTCCCGTACTCCCCGAAGCCCTTCACCCACTCAGTGACCTGGCGCGCAATCTGCGCTGGTCCTGGCATGCCGAGACCCGTGACCTCTTCCAGTCCGTGGACCCCGAGCGCTGGGCCGACTCCGAACGCGATCCCGTGCGTCTGCTCGGGAGCGTGTCGACCGGACGGCTCGCCGAGCTCGCGGAGGACCGGCGCTTCCTGCGACGGCTGTCCGCGGCCGCCGACGACCTGAACGACTACGTGACCGGCGACCGCTGGTACCAGTCCCAGTCCTCCGAGCTCCCCGCCGCCATCGCCTACTTCTCACCCGAGTTCGGCATCACGGCCGCGCTGCCGCAGTACTCCGGCGGCCTCGGCATCCTCGCCGGGGACCATCTCAAGGCGGCCAGCGACCTCGGCGTACCCCTGATCGGCGTCGGACTCCTCTACCGGCACGGCTACTTCCGCCAGTCCCTGTCCCGGGACGGCTGGCAGCAGGAGCACTATCCGGTCCTGGACCCGAACGAACTCCCCGTGTCCCTGCTGCGTGAGCCCGACGGCACACCCTGCCAGGTGTCGCTGGCCCTGCCCGGCGGGAAATCCCTCCACGCCCGCGTCTGGCTGGCCCAGGTCGGCCGGGTCCCGCTGCTGATGCTCGACTCGGACGTCGAGGAGAACGACCTCGGCGAACGAGGCGTGACCGACCGGCTGTACGGCGGCGGCAGCGAGCACCGGCTGCTCCAGGAGATGCTGCTCGGCATCGGCGGGGTGCGCGCGGTGCGCACGTACTGCCGTCTGACGGGCCACGCCCAACCCGAGGTCTTCCATACGAACGAGGGCCATGCGGGATTCCTCGGCTTGGAACGAATTCACGAACTTTCTTACGAGGAAATGGACTTCGACGCCGCACTGGAGGCGGTCCGGGCCGGCACGGTCTTCACGACCCACACCCCCGTGCCCGCCGGAATCGACCGCTTCGACCGGGAACTGGTGGCCCGGCATTTCGGCCCCGAAGCGGAACTCCCGCGTATTGATGTCGAACGCATTCTGCAACTGGGAATGGAGACATATCCGGGCGGCGAGCCGAACCTTTTCAACATGGCGGTGATGGGCCTGAGGCTGGGCCAGCGGGCCAATGGGGTTTCGTTGCTGCACGGGCACGTCAGCCGGGAGATGTTCTCCGGGCTCTGGCCGGGCTTCGACCCCGACGAGGTGCCGATCACCTCCGTGACGAACGGGGTGCACGCGCCCACCTGGGTGGCGCCCGAGGTGTTCCGGCTCGGCGCCCGCCAGATCGGCGCGCAGCGCACGGAGGACGCGATGACGGTCGGCGGCTCCGACCGCTGGGACGCCGTCGCCGACATCCCCGACCAGGACATCTGGGAGCTCCGCCGCGTCCTGCGCGAGCAGTTGGTGGTCGAGGTACGGGATCGGCTGCACGCGTCCTGGCGACAGCGCGGCGCCGGTACGGCCGAACTGGGCTGGATCGACGGCGTGCTGGACCCGGACGTACTGACGATCGGCTTCGCGCGCCGAGTCCCGTCGTACAAGCGACTGACCCTGATGCTGCGGGACAGGGACCGGCTCATGGACCTGCTGCTGCACCCCGATCGCCCGATCCAGATCGTGGTGGCGGGCAAGGCACACCCGGCCGACGACGGCGGTAAACGCCTGATCCAGGAGCTGGTGCGGTTCGCGGACGACCCGCGCGTACGCCACCGCATCGTCTTCCTCCCCGACTACGGCATGGCGATGGCGCAGAAGCTCTACCCGGGCTGCGACATCTGGCTGAACAACCCGCTGCGCCCGCTGGAGGCATGCGGGACGTCGGGCATGAAGGCGGCCTTGAACGGTTGTTTGAACTTGTCCGTCCTGGACGGCTGGTGGGACGAGTGGTTCCAGCCGGACTTCGGCTGGTCGATCCCCACGGCGGACGGCACGGCGGTGGACGACGACCGCCGCGACGAACTGGAGGCGTCGGCGCTCTACGAGCTGCTGGAGCAGAGGGTGGCTCCGCGCTTCTACGAGCGGGGCGAGGCCGGCCTCCCGGACCGCTGGATCGAAATGGTCCGCCAGACGCTCACGCTGCTGGGCCCGAAGGTGCTGGCCGGCCGCATGGTTCGCGAGTACGTGGAACGCCTCTACACTCCGGCGGCCCACGCCCACCGCGCCATGGACCCCGCCTCCGCACGGGAGTTGGCGGTGTGGAAGTCCCGGGTGCGTGCGGCCTGGCCGCACGTCACGGTCGACCACGTGGAAACGACGGCCGCCACACCGACCGCCGAACTCGGCTCGACCCTCCTGCTCCGGGTACGTGTCGGCCTGGGTGACCTGGCTCCGGACGACGTCGAGGTCCAGGCGGTCTCGGGCCGCGTCGACCTGGAGGACCGCATCGAGGACGGCGCGGCGGTACCGCTGAAACCGGCGGGCGGGCCTGACCTGGAGGGGCGGTGGGTGTACGAGGGGCCGCTGTCCCTGGACCGCACGGGGCCCTTCGGGTACACGGTGCGGATTCTGCCTGCGCATCGGTTGTTGGCGTCCGGTGCGGAGGTGGGGCTGGTGGCTGTGCCTTCGGAGGGGATGGTGGAGGGGGCGGGGGTTTTGATGAGGTGAGGGGTACGGGGCCATCCACTCGGGGTGAAGGACCTGAGACGTGCTTGAGATTGAGACGTTCCTGAAGGGCGCGGATGGTGGGTTCGTGCAGGTGGAAGCCTGCCGTACGCCGCCGCCCGACCTTGACTACATTGAAGGTGCCATTCGGCTGTCCGTTGATGGATTGGAAATCATCGGTACTGAAGAGTGGGACTACGTTGACCAGCTCTGGTGTTACATCGCTGAGATGGTGACGAAAGTGCAGTCGTCGGGTTACGCAGAGACATATTTCCCGGATCAGCCGATCAAGCTCTCTCTTCGGGTGACGGGGATCCGCGTCTTGGTATCTGCCGATGTCGGCGAAGGCGTCCGGCGCGTGAACGCTTCATCCGCAGATTTCTTGGCTGCCGTTAAATCGGCTGGGTTGAGCTTCTTCGAGAAGATGTCCGAGCTCGCCCCTGATAGTTTGTATGCCGAGGCGCAGCAGCGGCTGTCAGTTTGACCAAGCCAGAGGCCCAGCCGGGAATTCTTGAATCCGGAGGGGCCTCTGGGGCTCTTGACTGCAGTGCGCAGCGGCCCCGGCTTTGGCGACGGACCGCGCGGCATAAGGTCGGCCCACCATGACCGAATACACGACCTATGGCACCAGCACGCACACCGCGAGCGAGTTGGCTCAGATTGTCAGCAGACGCCTCAGGGTGATTTTCACCGAGCGCGACAGTGACTTTCTCGGCGTCTACTACGCAGCCGACTACTCGGATGGGCAGATGCGGATTCAGCCCAACCTCATTCCAGGCGACGGCGACGAAGACAACCTCTACGCGTCAGAACACCCAGCGATCCACGTGCTTTTGCTGACCACCACCTCGGCTCCTGCCCCCGTCCTGCAAGCGCGCCTGGAGTCCATTGACGGGCTCGTCCGCCTGGACCACACGGCCTGGTGAACCACTGTCGCGGGACTTCGACCAGGTCCGCGTGAAACCAGTACAGGGAGAAGAGCGCGAGTGTCACCCCGCTCGTGTCGTATCCCGGCTCGGACAGCAAGTGCCGGATGCGCTCCAGGCGTTCGAGGTCGCCGGTCCCGCGGCAGGCTGTCGTCACTTTGACCTCGCCCAGTCGGGTGATGCGGGCCCGTGGTGCCTGGGGGCGTTCACCGAGGGCAAGGGGGACGACGTCGACTTTCGCGTTTGGTCCGGGTTCGGGGACCGCTGTCGTGCCGACCGGGCCGGGGAGGCCGTCCGAAAGGAGCGCGTGGGCGTGCCGGCGGGTCCAGTTCAGCGCTGCTTTAAGCAGGCCGCCTTCTGAAATGTGGTCTGGTTTCGTAAGCGGGAGCCAGCGGCTCAGATTGGCCGTGCTGCCGCACAGGCGGCGGCATGATGGGGCCATGCGGACTCAACCTGTGCTCGTCTTCGACGGAGACTGCGGCTTCTGCACTACGTCGGTGAGGTTCGCGGAGCGACGTCTCCGGCCTCGTTGTGAGGCCGTTCCCTGGCAGTTCGCGGACCTGGAGGCGCTTGGCGTCGCCCGGGAGCGAGCCGAGCATGAAGTGCTGTGGGTGACTCCGACCGGAACGGTCCACGGCGGCGCCCAGGCCATTGCGAAAGCACTCCTGAGCGCGGGTAGAGGATGGCCGCTGCTGGGTGCGCTGCTTACGCTGCCTCCCATCCGGTGGGCTGCCCATGGTCTTTACCGGCTCGTCGCGAGCAATCGTCAGCGCATGCCAGGAGGTACAGCGGCGTGCGCCCTGCCCAGCCATCGCAGGCAAGGGCCGTAGCCCTCCCTATTCGGCATCGGTGGCCTTGATGATTTGGCCGCTCTCGTCGATGGTGTGGGTGCTCCAGTAGGTGTCCCATTTATCGCCCACATGCTCGGGGACTTTCCCTTCCGGATAGCGGACGTACCCCTTCGGCGGCTCCTCGTTGTTGGCCACGCATGCGCTGCCGGTGCTGCCTACAGCCATGACCGGATATTCGCCGCCGCCGCAGCTCGCGTCCTGGGACGAGCAAGCGGTCAGCATGGCGGCGGTCACGCAGGCCAGTGCGAGGCCCACTGCGGACCGGATCGGGCGACTGTTGATCGTGGGCAACGGGCCGTGAACTCGGCTCGGTATACGCACAGTTGGCTCCCCCTGGATGGCTTGTGCGGCCAGCCTGCACGATGCGAGAAGCACCGATCATGAGTACTCGTACTCAGATGCGTCGCCCGGCCTACCTGGATTGCTCCCAACCGATCTCCTCCAACTGATCGCTTCCGACGGCCAGTTGTCAGTGCCGGATGGGAAACTGCCCGGCGTGATCGAATCGAAAGCGAAAGAGGATCTCCTCCACTATCTGCAAGCCGCACGCGAAGCCCTGCTGTGGAAGATGGAGGGGCTCTCGGAGTACGACATCCGCCGCCCCTTCACGCCGACCGGCACCAACCTGTTGGGGATGGTCAAGCACATCGCCGGTGTGGAGCTGGGGTACTTCGGCGACACCTTCGGGCGGCCGTTTTTCGACGAGCCGCCACTCTGGTACGGGGAGGGTGCCGAACCGGGCGCCGACATGTGGGCCACCGCGGACGAGTCGCGCGAACAGATCGTCGGGCTGTACCAGCAGGCGTGGAAGCACGCGGACACCACGATCGCCACGCTGCCGCTCGACGCGATCGGTCAGGTCTCGTGGTGGCCGGAGGAACGAAGGGAGACCACACTGCACCACGTTCTGGTGCGCGTGATCGCCGATACCAACCGGCACGCCGGCCACGCGGACATCGTCCGGGAGCTCATCGACGGGGCCGTCGGGCTGTGGAAAGGGAAGGACAACATGCCGGCAGGTGATGAGGCGCGGTGGGAGGACTACCGACGGCGACTGGAGCGCGCGGCGCGGGAAGCCGGACGTAGCTGATCCCGCCATCCCGCGCACGCCACCCCAATCCCGCACGGCCGTTGGGGAAGGTGGGCGGCGGTCGTCGGCATCCGTGACTCCAAGGGCATCGATCGACGGCCCGTCGTCGACCCGGCCACCGCGTGGGCGGCGCTCGTCGCCCACGGCGCCCGCTGGCAGAACACCACCCCGCACGCAGGCTGCAACTCCCGTATCGCCGGGCAGCCCGCGGTTGGCGTATGTTCCCTCAGCGCGCGCTCTTCTGCGGGCGATTCTGTTTTCGTGCCTGTGGGGGGCTCTCGTCGTGTCCGCATCCAGCGATCTCCATCCGCGTCCAGCGCTGCCCAGCCGGGTGTCACCACCGCCGCGGTTCCTTCTGGTCGGGGTGTCGGCGCTGCTCGCGGCCGTCGCCCTCAGTGACCTGTTCGCCGTCTACGCCGGCGTCCGGGAGTACACGCTGATCGAAGAGGAAGGAGGCTTCGCTTTTGCCTCGCAGCAGGAGTTGGCCGATGCCGATGCGCTCTACTGGACGGCAGGGCAGCTCCAGGGCGCCACGTTCCTCGCCTGCGCGATCGGCTTCATCGTCTGGTTCCACTGGATGCGCCGTTACGCCGGGGTGCTCGGGCCGGACAGGTTCCGCAACGGCCCCGGCTGGGCGATCGGATCCTGGTTCATCCCGCTGGCGAACTTCTGGATGCCTTATCGGATCGCCGTGGACATGTGGGGAGCCAGCACGCGATTGCCGGCAGACGGCGAGCCGTACAAGGTCTCCTTCTGGCCGGTGAATCTGTGGTGGGGCCTGTTCGTCACGACGACCTTGTTCCAGCGGTATGCCGGGCAGCGCTACGAGAACGCCGAAGCCCTCGCAGAGATCCGGGACGCCGTTCTCCTGGTGATGGTCTCCGACATCCTGGAAGTGGCCGCGGCGGCGGCCGCGGTGCACTTCGCCGTCCGGCTGACGGCCATGCAGCGGCTGAAGGCGGCTGAAGGGCCGTACGTCTCGGCCTGAGAGGCGATCCGCTTATCCAAGCCCCGTTTGCTCATACCCGCGCCCTGCGGCACGCTCGGAGACACCGGGCGAGTCACACCCCGTACGACGTCTCCAGATCCACCAGCAGCAAGTCCCCCCTCCCGCGGATTCTCGTACCGGTCACCCTTTGAGCTCCCCGCACATCCGCCTCAACACCACCCCACACCTCCGCGCATACGCATGCTGCAACCCCCGAGTCGCCGCCCCACCCGCCTTGGCGTACCACTTCGCCGGCCGGCTGAAGGCCGTGATCGTCAGCCAGACCGTGCCGTCGCCCGTGCGGTCCACCACGAAGGCCTCCTCTCCGCATTCCGGGTGGCCGGGGAGGGTGCCGTAGGCCCAGCCGGCGCGGCGGGGTTCGTCCACCGTCCAGACGATGCGGCAGGGGGCCTTGATCAGGGGGCCGAGGCCGACCGTGACATCGACGCCGGGAGCTGCCTGATCCGCGTCGGTCGTGATCGTGACGCCCACCGCTCGGTGGAGTTCCCAGGTCATGACGGCCTGGGACGCTGTTTTGAAGACGTCGTGGCCCTCGCCGATGATGGTTCGGACGTGCAGGGGGTGGAAGCCGGGCGGGCAGCGGCCTTCGCGGGTCGCGCCCACGTCCTCGTACGTGAAGGGCATGGGACCCAAGAGTAGGGCGGTACCCGGGAATGCCTTCGTCCCGGGTACCGCCCAGTGCCCCTCAGGAGCCGATCGACGTGGCGCTCGGCCGAGCGTCAGCTCACGTTGACCGCGGACCAGGCAGCCTGGACCGCCTTGTACTCCGTGCTGGTGGAGCCGTACAGCGCCGACGCCGCGTTGAGGGTCGCCGTGCGGGCCCCCGCGTACTTCGTGGTGGACGTCATGTACTCGGTCAGCGCCTTGTACCAGATCTTGACCGCCTTGTCGCGGCCGATGCCCGTGACCGTGGAGCCGTTCGAGGTGGGGGAGTTGTAGCTGACTCCGTTGATCGTCTTCGCGCCGCTGCCCTCGGAGAGGAGATAGAAGAAGTGGTTCGCGGGCCCTGAGGAGTAGTGGACGTCCAGGCCGCCCAGGCTGGAGGACCAGCTGTCCTTGGAGTCGCCGTCCTTGCTGGGCTTGTCCATGTAGCGCAGCGGGGTGCCGTCGCCGTTGATGTCGATCTTCTCGCCGATGAGGTAGTCACCCACGTCGGACGAGTTGGCCGCGTAGAACTCGACGGCCGTGCCGAAGATGTCGGACGTCGCCTCGTTCAGGCCGCCGGACTCGCCCGAGTAGTTCAGGCCCGCGGTGTTCGACGTGACGCCGTGCGTCATCTCGTGGCCCGCCACGTCGATCGACGTCAGCGGCTTGGTGTTGCCCGAGCCGTCGCCGTACGTCATGCAGAAGCAGCTGTCGTCCCAGAAGGCGTTCACGTACGCGTTGCCGTAGTGGACGCGGGAGTAGGCGGCCTTGCCGTCGTTCTTGATGCCGCTGCGGCCGAGCACGTTCTTGTAGAAGTCCCAGGTCACCTGCGCGCCGTAGTGGGCGTCGACGGCGGCGGTCTGGGTGTTGGAGGCCGCGCCCGTGCCCCAGGTGTCGTCGGCGTCGGTGAAGAGCGTGCCGGTGCCGGACGTGCCGCGGTTGAGGTTGTACGTCTTGTGGGCGCCGCGGGACGTGTCGTTGAGCTGGTACGTCGAGCCCGAGAGCGAGGTTCCGATGGTGACCTTGCCGCTGTACTGGCCGTTGCCCGTACCGGTCTGGACGGCCTCCCACTCGTACAGCTTCTTGCCCGTCTCCGCGTCCGTGACGACGTGCAGCTGCTGCGGGGTGCCGTCGTGCTGGAAGCCGCCGACGACGGTCTCGTACGCGAGGGTCGGGGTCCCGCTCGCCGCCCAGACGACCTTGCGGGGCGCCTTGTCGGCCTCCGACTTGGTGCTGCCCTCCGCCTTCGCGGCCTTCAACGCCTGCTTCTCGGCGGTGGACTTGGTGATGCCCGGGGTGACGTCGGTGACCTTGATGGTGGCCTTCGTCGCCTTGGTGACGCCCTCGGTCTTGCCTGCCTTGGTCTCGTGGACGACCAAGTCGCCGCCGAGGACCGGGAGTCCGGCGTACGTGCGCTCGTAGCGGGTGTGTGTCGTGCCGTCCGCGTCCTTGATGACGTCTCTGACGACCAGCTTCTCCTCGGCGCCGAGGCCTATCTCGTCGGCCGTCTCCGGCGTCGCGGCGTCGGCCTTCTGGATCAGGCTCGTGCGGGCGGCCGCGGACAGCTGGACCGGGGCGCCGGCGAGGGGCGTCTCGCCGGCCGTCGAGGCCGAGGTCTGGGCGGAGGCCGTGGTCAGGCCGGTGGTGATGAGGGCTCCCGCCGCGACGGCGGTGGCGATGGCGAGAGTGGTGCGCTTGTGACGCGCGTAGACAGAAGTCAACGCAAGCTCCTTCGTGGGGGGTTGCCCGACGGGCATGGGGGATCCGTCGGACGCTGTGAAGTTGCGGTGCGGGTGTTCCGTGCGAGGTGAACGTTGCCAGTTGAGGCGCGTACATGTCAGTGGGGCATATGGATGTTGGCCGGAAAACGTCCGTTGCCCGAAGGGCGGCGTACGCATTGCGGACTTGATCGCTCGCAAAGCCCAGGCAAATGCGAGGCAGGGGTGCGGTAAGGGCACGACAAAGGGGCGGCAAAGAGGGCGCCGCCCCGGGGAGTTGGATCTCCGGGGCGGCGCCGTGTTCGCGCGAGGCCCGCGCGCCTAGGTCTGCCTAGGTCTGCGGGAAGGTCAGCTTCCAGCTGTTGATGGTTCCGACGTCCTGCGCCGCCTGGTCCTGCACCTTCAACTGCCAGGCGCCGTTGGCTACTTCGGAGGACGCGTCGACCGTGTACGGCTCGCTGACGTCGTCCGCCGAGTCCGAGGAGCTGAAGGGCTTCAGCCGGTAGCTCGTGCCGTCCGGGGCCACGAGGTCGACGACCAGGTCACCGCGCCAGGTGTGCGAGATGTTCGGTGTGACGATCAGGTTCGAGGGCGCGTTGCCGGTCCGCCCGGAGACGGTGATCGACGACGTCACCGCCGCTCCGTTGTCCGGAATCGATACGGCGGTCGTGTTCTCGAACGACGTGCCGGTCTCGCCCCCGCCGTCGCCGGGCCGCGTGCCGACGTTGATGCCCGCCCAGGCGTTCTGCACCGCGGTGTACTCGGCGCTGTCGGTGCCGTACAGCTCACCGGCGACCGCGAGCGTGCCGGTGCGGGCCGCCGCGTAGTTGGTGGTCGTCGTGAACTTCGTGGTGAGCGCCTTGAACCAGATCAGCGCCGCCTTCTCGCGGCCGATGCCGGTGACCGGAAGGCCGTCGGAGGTCGGGGAGTTGTAGCTGACTCCGTTGATGGTCTTCGCGCCGCTGCCCTCGGACAGGAGGTAGAAGAAGTGGTTCGCCGGGCCCGAGGAGTAGTGGACGTCGATCGAGCCGATGCCGGAGTACCAGCTGTCCTTGGACGCGCCGTCGCTGCTCGGCTTGTCCATGTAGCGCAGTGGCGTGCCGTCGCCGTTGATGTCGATCTTCTCGCCGACCATGTAGTCGCCGACGTCGTTCGCGTTGTCGGCGTGGAACTCGACGGCCGCGGCGAAGATGTCGGAGGTCGCCTCGTTCAGCCCGCCCGACTCGCCGCTGTAGTTGAGGCCCGCGGTGTTGGAGGTGACGCCGTGCGTCATCTCGTGCGCCGCCACGTCGATCGAGGTGAGCGGCTTCGCGTTGCCCGAGCCGTCGCCGTACGTCATGCAGAAGCAGGAGTCCTGCCAGAAGGCGTTGACGTAGTTGTTGCCGTAGTGGACGCGGGAGTACGCGCCGACGCCGTCACCGCGGATGCCGTTCCTGCCCTGCACGTTCTTGTAGTAGTCCCAGGTCAGGGCGGCCCCGTAGTGGGCGTCCGCGCCGGCCGTCTCCAGGTTGGCGGCGGCGCCGTTGCCCCATATGTCGTCGGGGCCCGAGAAGAGGGTGCCGGTGCCCGACGTACCGCGGTTCAGGTTGTACGTCTTGTGGCTGCCGCGGGCCGTGTCGGTGAGGTTGTACGTCGACCCGGACTGGGCGGTGCCGAGGGTGACGCTGCCGCTGTACTGCGTGTTGCCCGTGCCGTTCTCGACGGCCTGGTACTCGAAGAGCTTCTCGCCGGTGGCCGCGTCGGTGATGACGTGCAGCTCGTTCGGGGTGCCGTCGTGCTGCAGCCCGCCGACCACCGTCTCGTACGCGAGCGTCGGCTTGCCGCTCGCCGCCCAGATCACCTTGCGCGCGCCGTCCGCCTCGGTCTTCTTCGACCCCTCGGCGGCAGCGGCCTCGAGCGCCTGCTTCTCGGCGGTCGCCGGCTTCACCACGGGGCTGGTGGTGATGCCCTTGAGCTGGGCCTTCGCGGCCCGCGTGACGGCTCCGGTCTTCCCCGACCTGCCGGTCTCGACGACCAGGTCGCCGCCGAGGACCGGGAGTCCGGCGTACGTGCGCTCGTAGCGCGTGTGGACCGTGCCGTCGGCGTCCTTGATGACGTCACGGACGACGAGCTTCTCCTTGGCGCCGAGGCCCAGTTTCGCGGCGGTGTCCGCCTTGGCGGTGTCGGCGTCGCGCAGCAGCTCGGCGCGCTGGGCGGGGGAGAGCTTGACGGCCAGGGCGCCCTTGTCGAGCTTGCCAGGGGCGGGCTTGGCGTCGGCGGTGGCCGCGCCCGTCTGGACGGCCGCGGCGAGCAGAGCGGTGACGGCGACGAGCGCGCCGGCGGCGACCCTGCGGCCGCGGCGGGTGGCGCGGGAGGTGCTCGCGGTGGGGGACGCTTCTGCGGCGTGTGACGTGTTCGCGGTGTGGGAGGTGTGTCTGTGGGAGGTGCGTCTCAACACGGACTCCTTCTGCGTGGCCACGGATCGCTCGCGCGGCCAAGGGGGGACCGGACGGTTGGGGGCCGTCCGGGCAGAACAAGGCGGAACGCGGAACCACTTGCGTGAGGCACGTGCGGGCGTGCGTGGGGGGTGATGTGGCGCCACAGCGGGAGGGCGAAGTTGTGGGGTTGCTGTGATGCGATCGTGGAAAGAGTGGCAGGGGAGAGCTATCTCTGTCAGGTGCGCATCAAGAAGTTGGCCGGAAACGGTTCGTTGTCCGGATGGTCATGTTCGGTATACGAACCCTTTACGGCAACGGACGAGAAGGCCGGAATCCTCGGGCTTCAGCCCGAGGAGCGAGTCAAACGAGGCTGTCCCGCCACGCCTGATGCAGGTCCGCGAACCTGCCCGTGTCCGCGATGAGTTGGGCGGGGCTGCCGTCCTCGACGATGCGGCCGCGTTCCATGACCAGGACTCGGTCGGCGATCTCGACGGTCGACAGACGGTGGGCGATGACGACCGCCGTGCGGCCGCGCAGGACGGTGTGCATCGCGCGCTGGACGGCCCGTTCGCCGGGGATGTCCAGGGAGCTGGTGGCCTCGTCGAGGATGAGGACCGCCGGGTCCGCGAGCAACGCCCGGGCGAACGCGACGAGTTGGCGCTGGCCGGCCGAGATACGGCCGCCCCGTTTGCGTACGTCCGTGTCGTAGCCCTCCGGCAGGGCGCTGATGAAGTCATGGGCGCCGATGGCCTTCGCGGCCCGCTCTATGTCCTCACGGGCGGCGTCCGGGCGGCCGATGGCGATGTTCTCGGCGACCGTGCCGGAGAAGAGGAAGGCCTCCTGCGTCACCATCACCACACCCCGGCGCAGCTCGGGGACCGAGAGCTCGCGCACGTCGACGCCGTCGAGGAGGACCCGGCCGGCCGTCGGGTCGTAGAAGCGGGCCAGGAGCTTGGCGAGCGTCGACTTGCCCGCGCCCGTGGAGCCGACCACGGCGACCGTCTGGCCCGCCGGGAGGGTCAGCGAGAAGGGCGGGAGCACCTCGCCGCCGGTGCGGTACGTGAAGCGGACGTCGTCGAAGACGACCTCGCGGCCTGGGTGTTCGGAGGCCAGCTCCGGCAGGGCGCGCGGTTCCGCGGGCTCCGGCACAGAGGGGACCTGGGCCAGCAGGCCCGCGATCTTCTCCAGTGAGGCGGCCGCCGACTGGTACGAGTTGAGGAACATGCCGAGCCGGTCGATCGGGTCGTACAGACGGCGCAGATACAGGACCGCGGCGGCCAGCACGCCCAGCGCCAGGGAGTCCGATGCCACCCGGTACGCGCCCCACAGCACCATGCCCGCGACCGCCGTGTTGGCGACCAGCCGGGAGCCGACGACATAGCGGGCCATCTCCAGGATGGCGTCGCCGTTGATGCGTTCGTGGCGGTGATTGAGTACGCGGAAGTCATTGTCGTTGGTCTCCTCGCGGCGGAACGCGCGCACCGGGCGTATGCCGTTCATCGTCTCCGCGAACTTCACGATGACGGCGGCGATGGCGGTCGAGCGGAGACCGAAGATCCGTCCGGCGCGATGCTGGTAGAGGCGGATGAGGAGATACAGCGGCACGAACGAGGCCACCGCGACCGCGCCCATGCCCAGGTCGAGCCAGAGCAGCATCGCCGAGATGTAGACGAAGGACAGGATGACGGTGACGAGTTCCTGGAGGCCCTCGCTGAGCAGCTCGCGCAGTGACTCGACGTCCGTCGTGGAGCGGGAGATGAGACGGCCAGAGGTGTAGCGCTCGTGGAAGTCGACGCTGAGCGCCTGTGCGTGCCGGAAGATCCTGCCGCGCAGGTCGAGCAGGACGTCCTGGTTGACCCGGGCGGACGCGAGGACGAAGGCGTACTGGAGTCCGCCCGCGGCCACCGCGGACAGCACGTAGCCGACGGCCACGGCGATCAGCGGGCCGTGGTCGCCGCCTCGGAAGGCGGGTACGGCGCGGTCGATGGAGTACGCCACGAGCAGCGGGCCCGCCTGCACCGCCGCCTGCTGGAGCAGGAGCAGGAGCGCCGCGAGGACGACGCGGGCCTTGAGTGGCGCGAGCAGGGAGCGCAGGAGGGTGGACGTGGCGCGCGCGGGAGAGGGGAGGGTGTCGCGGTCGAAGGGATCGCCGTCCTTGTGCGGAGGTGTCGGCTGCACTTCGTTCTTGCGCCCGTTGCGCCCGTTGCGCTTGTTGTGGTTGTTGGGGTTGTTGTCGTTCTCGTCGGGCGGCGCGGTGGTCGTGGGCGCCGTCATCGGGTGTCCTCCTCAGTCGTTCCCTCTGCTGTTCCCTCTGCTGTTCCGGACATCAGCCAGGCGTATTCGGCGTTCGTGCGCAGGAGTTCGTGGTGGGTGCCGACCGCGGCTATGCGGCCCTGGGAGAGCAGCGCCACGCGGTCGGCGAGCAGGACCGTGGACGGGCGGTGGGCCACGACGAGCGCGGTCGTCTCCGCGAGAACGCGGCGCAGGGCCGCCTCCACGAGGGTCTCCGTGTGGACGTCCAGGGCGGACAGGGGGTCGTCCAGGACGAGGAAGCGGGGTCGGCCGACGACCGCCCGCGCCAGGGCGAGACGCTGACGCTGGCCACCGGAGAGGCTGAGGCCCTGCTCGCCGACCTGCGTGTCGGTGCCCTGGGGGAGCGCGTGCGCGAAGTCCGCCTGCGCGACGGCCAGGGCTCGCGTCAACTCGGCCTCCCCCGCACCGTCTTCGGCGCCCATGAGGACGTTCTCACCCACGCTCGCGGAGAAGAGGGTGGGCTCTTCGAAGGCCACGGCCACGAGGGCGCGCAGGGTTTCCCTGGACATCTCGGTGATGTCCACGCCGTCCAGGGTGATACGGCCCCGTGTGACCTCGTGCAGCCGGGGGACGAGAGCGGTGAGCGTCGTCTTTCCGGTGCCGGTGGCTCCGACGAGCGCCATGGTCTCGCCGGGGAGTATGTGGAGGTCAATGCGGTCGAGGATGGGGGTGCTGTCGGCGGGGGCGTCCGGATAGCGGAACTGGACGGCGTGGAACTGGAGCCCGCCGGCACCGGCAGCGGCACCCGGACGGGCACCTGCGGTCGCACCAGAGCCCGCAGCTGCACCAGAACCCGAACCCGCAGTCGTGCCCGAACCCGAACCCGTAGTCGGGTCCGAACCCGCGCCTGCGCCCGAACCCGATCCCGTAGTCGGGTCCGAACCCGCGCCTGCGCCCGAACCCGAACCCGTAGTCGGGTCCGAACCCGCGCCTGCGCCCGAACCCGATCCCGTAGTCGGGTCCGATCCCGCAGTCGTGCCCGAACCCGATCCCGTAGTCGGGTCCGATCCCGCAGTCGTGCCCGAACCCGATCCCGTAGTCGGGTCCGATCCCGCAGTCGTGCCCGAACCCGAACCCGTAGTCGGGTCCGAACCCGCGCCTGCGCCCGAACCCGATCCCGCAGTCGTGCCCGAACCCGATCCCGCAGTCGGGTCCGAACCCGCGCCTGCGCCCGAACCCGATCCCGCAGTCGGGTCCGAACCCGCGCCTGCGCCCGAACCCGATCCCGCAGTCGGGTCCGAACCCGAACCTGAAGTCGGGTCCGAATCCGCACCTGCACCCGAACTCGCAGTCCCGCCCGCGCTCCCCGACGTCGACGCCGACTCCGACCCCGACTCCGGCTCCCCGTCCATCACCTCGAAGTACCGCTCCGTGGCCGTCGCCGCCTCCTGGCTCATCGCCAGCAGGAAGCCGATCGACTCGATGGGCCACCGCAGGGCGAGGGCCGTGGAGAGGAAGGCGACCAGCGTGCCGGTGGAGAGGTCGCCGTCGGACACCTGAACCGTGCCCAGCACGAGCGCCGCGCCGATGGCGAGTTCGGGAAGGACGGTGATGGCGCCGTAGATGCCGGCGAGGAGACGTGCCTTGACGAGTTCCGTGCCGCGCAGGGTCCGGGAGAGCTCCCGGAAGGCGAGGGCCTGGCTGCGATGGCGGCCGAATCCCTTGATGATCCGGATGCCGAGCACGCTCTCCTCGACGAGCGTCGTCAGATCGCCGACCTGGTCCTGGGCCCGCCGCGCCACCTGCGAGTACCGCTTTTCGAAGAGCCAGCAGAGCGCCACGATGGGGACGGCGGGCGCGAGCAGGACGAGCCCGAGCGTCCACTCCTGGGCCAGCATGATGATGATGCCCACGACGACCGTCACGCTGTTGACCAGCAGGAATGTCAGTGGAAAGGCGAGGAACATCCGCAGCAGCATCAGATCCGTCGTACCCCGCGACAGCAACTGACCCGACGGCCAGCGGTCGTGGAACGCGACCGGCAGCCGCTGCAGATGCCGGTACAGATCCGCCCGCATGCCCGCCTCGACCCCGGCCAGCGGCCGGGCCACCAGCCACCGCCGCAGCCCGAAGAGCACCGCCTCGACGATCCCGAGCAACAGCAGAAACAATGCCCCGAGCCACACCCCGCCCGTATCGCGGTCGGCCACCGGCCCGTCCACGATCCACTTCAGGACGAGCGGGATCACCAGCCCCGTGCACGAGGCGACGATCGCGACGACCGCCGCCGTGAACAGTCGGGCCCGCACGGGCCGCACGTACGGCCAGAGGCGCAGCAGACTGCGTACGGCGGAACGGCCCTTGGCCGGCTCGGCTTCTTGGGCTTCTTCGGCTTCCTTGGTGGGTGCGGCTGTCGTGGGCATCATCAGTGAGCCTACGGATCGGCACTGACAACGCCCACCGAGTTTTGGCCGCGCCTGGATCCGCCGCTGGTCCTACGACCTGCGCGTTCGAGAGGGTGTGCGCCGGGTTCGCGGCCGGAGCGCGTTGCTGTCCGCGCACATGGGGCTCTACGGCGCCGCCGCCGTACTGTCGGCGCTGCCGGCGCTGTCGGTGGGCCGGATCGTGTTCGACGTGCACCTGCCGCGCCAGCCCTTCGGATAGGTACTGGCGCTGCTGCTCGCCGTGGCGGTCGCCCTCGCCAAAGGACCGGGCGGCGGTGGCGGTGTACGACCGGACGGACTGAAGACCGCCAGAATTCAGCCTCTCCGGCGTTTGAGGAGCGGGGGTTCGGGGGCCGGCCCCCGACGGGGTCTGGGGCGGAGCCCCAGGGGATGGGACGGGTAGGGGCGGCGGGGGCGAAAACCCCCTCACCCCACCACCCGCAGCAACAAAACCGCCCGAGCCGCCACCGTGATCACCGCACCCGCCCGATGCACCACCCCCGGCGACTCCCCCTGCTCCTCCCTCGACGTATCGACGACCACCTCGTACCCCTCCGCCCACGGCGACCCCGGAAGGGCAAAGCTCGCAGGCCGGTCCCCGGCATGGAGCACGGCGAGGAAGCTGTCGTCGACGACCGGCACGCCCCGAGCGTCCCGCCCCGGTATGTCCCGGCCGGACAAGTACATCCCCAGCGTGGCGGCAGGCGCGTACCAGTCCTGTTCCGTCATCTCCGTACCCCGAGCCGTGAACCACGCCAGGTCCCGCAACCCATCGACCGAATGCGCCCGCCCGGAGAAGAACGCCCGCCTCCGCAGCACCGGATGCGCGTGCCGGATGGCGATCAGGCGGGACGTCAGGTCGAAGAGGGCCCGCCAGCCGGGATCCTCCAGCAGATTCCAGTCGATCCAGCTGATCTCGTTGTCCTGGCAGTACGCGTTGTTGTTGCCCCGCTGGGTACGCCCGAGCTCATCACCCGCGACCAGCATCGGCACCCCCGTGGACAGCAAGAGGGTGGTGAGGAGATTACGCAGCTGACGGCGCCGCAGACCCTGTATGCGAGCGTCCTCGGTCTCCCCCTCCGCGCCACAGTTCCACGCCCGGTTGTCGTCGGTGCCGTCCCGGTTCCCTTCCCCGTTGGCCTCGTTGTGCTTGCGCTCGTACGACACCATGTCCCGCAGGGTGAAGCCGTCGTGGGCCGTCACGAAGTTCACCGAGGCGTAGGGCCGCCGCCCGCCCCACGCGTAGAGGTCACTCGACCCCGACAGCCGGTACCCGAGGTCCCGTACGTCCGGCAGCGCGCCCCGCCAGAAGTCCCGTACGGCATTGCGGTAGCGGTCGTTCCACTCCGTCCACAAGGGAGGGAACGCGCCCACCTGGTAGCCGCCCGACCCCACGTCCCACGGCTCGGCGATCAGCTTCACGCGCCGGAGCACCGGATCCTGCGCGATGACGGCGAGAAAGGGGGACAGCATGTCGACGTCGTGCATCGACCTCGCCAGCGCCGCCGCCAGGTCGAACCGGAAACCGTCCACCCCCATCTCCGTCACCCAGTACCGCAGCGAGTCCGTGATCAGCCGCAGCACATGCGGCTGCACGACATGCAACGTGTTGCCACATCCCGTGTAGTCCGCGTATCGCCGGGCATCGCTCTGCAACCGGTAGTAGCCGCGGTTGTCGATGCCCCTCAGCGACAGCATCGGGCCCAACTCGCCCGCCTCCGCCGTGTGGTTGTAGACCACGTCGAGGATGACCTCGATCCCGGCGGCGTGCAGCGCGCGCACCATGCGCTTGAACTCGCCGACCTGCTGTCCGGTCGTCCCGGAGGCCGCGTAGCCGGCGTGTGGCGCGAAGTAGCCGATCGAGTTGTAGCCCCAGTAGTTCTTCAGGCCCCGCCGCAGCAGATGGTCCTCGTGAGCGAACTGGTGCACCGGCAGCAGTTCGACGGCCGTCACCCCGAGCGCCACCAGGTGCTCGATCGCGGCGGGGTGCGCCAACCCCGCGTACGTGCCCCGCAGTTCCTCCGGGATCCCGGGATGCAGTTTCGTGAATCCCCGTACGTGCAGCTCGTAGATGACCGAGTCCGCCCACGGCGTCTTCGGGCGGCGGTCGTCCGACCAGTCGTCGTCATCGTGGACGACGACGCCCTTGGGGACGTACGGCGCGGAGTCCCGGTCGTCGCGCACGGTGTCCGCGACCTGCTGCTGGGGCCAGTCCCGGACATGCCCGTACACCTCCGGCGGCAGGCTGAAATCCCCGTCCACCGCGCGCGCGTACGGGTCGAGGAGCAGCTTCGCCGGGTTCCAGCGCGCCCCGGTCCACGGGTCCCAGCGGCCGTGCACCCGGAAGCCGTACCGCTGCCCGGGCCGTACGCCGGGCAGGAAGCCGTGCCAGATCTCGTGGGTCAGCTCGGTCAGCGGCGCCCGGGTCTCGGTGCCGTCGTCGTCGAAGAGACACAGCTCGACCGACTCGGCCCCGCCCGCCCACAGCGCGAAGTTGGTGCCCGCGACACCCTCGGGTCCGGTCCGGAAGCGTGCCCCGAGTGGGGTCGGCGCGCCCGGCCACACGGGTATGGCCGGCGGCGTACGCGGACTGCCGTTCAGTACGGGGGCCGACTGCGCGGGCAGCCCCTTGTCCGGGGCACGCCCCTCCCGCACTGCCTCCTGCTCGGCTGCGCTCGACACCTGACGGCCTCCTGCGGCTCGGTTGAAGCGACGTGATTGCGCACAGCGTCCCGGCCGCGGCTCCGCCTCGCGTCGTCCTCCCCACTGTTCTGCCCAGAGCCGGGCTCGCACTCACGTTTCCCCAGCAGGGGGCTAGGGGAAGTGAGGCACGCCCGCGCGCCGCCCCACTTCCCCGAGACCGCTTGGTCGTTGGGCCCCACGTGATGCACGTACAGACGCGCGCCCGGCGCGCAGGGGCCGCGCTGGCCGCCGTACTGACATGGGCAGGGCTGCTGGCCGGAGCCGCGGGATGCACCTCGCACGGCCTCGACGGGATGCTCGGCAAGCCCCGTTCGCCCGAGGACGTGATCCGCGTCTCACCGGACGACGGCAGCAAGGCCGTGCGCCCTGGGGAGGGTCTGGAGGTACGGGTGCGGGCCGGCCGCCTGGAATCGGTGAAGGTCGTCAGGTCCCAGGACGCGCGGGAGTACCCGGTGCCGGGCCGGATCGGCGAGGACGGCATGACGTGGCGGCCCGACGAGCCCGCACTCGCGCTGGCCGCCAGGTATTCGGTGGACGCGGTCGCGATCGACGGCCACGGCCGGCGGACGGCACGGCACACGACGTTCACGACACACGTGCCGGACGAGCGGTTCATCGGATACGTCACTCCGGAGCACCGTTCCACGGTCGGCACCGGCATGATCGTCTCGCTGGAGTTCAACCGTGAGATCGAGAACCGGGCGGCCGTCGAGCGCGCGATCCACGTGACGTCCAGGCCGAAAGTGGACATCGCCCCGCACTGGTTCGGCAGGGGCCGCCTCGACTTCCGGCCCGAGAAGTACTGGAAGCCGGGCACGAAGGTCACGGTCGGCCTGCGGCTGCGGGACGTCCAGGCGGCCCCGGGCGTGTACGGGCTCCAGCACAGGACCTTCTCCTTCACGGTCGGCCGCAGCCAGGTCAGCCTCGTCGACGCCGCCGACCACACCATGGAGGTGCGCCGCGACGACGCACTCCTCGCCACCGTGCCGATCACCGCGGGCGCCCCCAAGAGCACCACGTACAACGGGAAGATGGTGGTCACCGAGATGCTCGAGGTGACCCGGATGAACGGCGCCACGGTCGGCTTCACCGACGCCGACGGCAAGGGCGAGTACGACATCCCGGACGTCCCGCACGCGATGCGGCTCACCACCTCCGGGACCTTCCTGCACGGCAACTACTGGGCGCGGGACGTGTTCGGCACGGCCAACGTCAGCCACGGTTGCATCGGCCTGCGCGATGTGAAGGGCGGCAGCTCCGCGACCCCGGCGGGCTGGTTCTTCGACCGCAGCCTCATCGGTGACGTCGTCGAAGTCGTGCACAGCGATGACAAGAAGGTCGCTCCGGACAATGGACTCGGCGGGTGGAACATGGGCTGGAAGGCCTGGAAAGCGGGCTCCGCGATGAGGTAGGCCGACATAGGGGTACGCATACGACGGGCTTCGGCTGCACCATGAGCGAGGGCACTTGGAACTGAACAGTGACAAGCCCGGGAGGTCACAGCTCCTGACGGTGTGATTAATTAACGCGATACGCGCGGGTAACGCGCTGGGGGGGCCTGATCAAGGCCGTGCGAGGGGAGAAGGAACTTGAACGGGCGACCGATATCGGGGGCATCGGTTGGTGCGCGTACACGGGGCGGCAAGGGGGTCCTGGCGCTGTTGCTGGGGGTACTGCTGCTCGTTGTGACCGCGTGCGGTGGGGGAGGGGACTCGGACTCCGGTTCCGGGTCGGGCAAGGGCAAGGGGAACGACAAGGGTTCCGGCCAGGCGGACACCAAGGTCTCGCAGGCTGTCGTGACCGTCGCCCCGAAGAACGGCGCCGACGGCGTGAAGACGAGCGGCGCGCTCAAGGTGACGGCGGCCAAGGGCAAGCTGACCGAGGTCACGGTCAAGGACACCAAGGGCAACCCGGTCACGGGCGAGATAACCGGCGGCGGAGCCACGTGGACGCCGTCCACCCACCTCGCCTCGGCCACCAAGTACCAGGTCCACGCGGTGGCCAAGGACTCCAAGGGCCGTGAGGCCGCCGAGGAGGCCGCGTTCACCACGCTGACCCCGAAGAACACCTTCGTCGGCATCTTCACGCCCGAGGACGGTTCCAAGGTCGGCGTCGGTATGCCCTTCTCGATCAACTTCACCCGGGGCATCACCAAGCCCGAGGACGTCGAGAAGGCGATCGACATCAAGACCGAGCCGGCGGTCGACGTCGAGGGTCACTGGTTCGGCAACGACCGCCTCGACTTCCGCCCCGAGAAGTACTGGAAGGCCGGCACGAAGGTCACCGTCAGCCTCAACCTCGACGGCGTCGAGGGCAGGCCCGGCGTATACGGCGAACAGGCCAAGACGGTGAAGTTCACGATCGGCCGCAGCCAGGTCTCCACCGTCGACGTCAAGACCAAGAAGATGACGGTCAAGCGGGAGGGCAAGGTCATCAAGACCATCCCGGTCACGACGGGCAAGCCGGGTTACGAGACCTGGAACGGCCAGATGGTCATCAGCGAGCGCCTCAGGGTGACCCGCATGAACGGTGAGACGGTCGGCTACGGCGGCGAGTACGACATCAAGGACGTGCCGGACGCGATGCGCCTGACCACCTCCGGCACGTTCATCCACGGCAACTACTGGGGCGGCGACGCCTTCGGCAACTACAACGCCAGCCACGGCTGCATCGGCCTGCGGGACATCCGAGGCGGCGGCGACCGGCAACTGCCCGCGGCCTGGTTCTTCGACAACTCGATGGTCGGCGACGTGGTGACCGTGAAGAACTCCAACGACGCCACCGTCGCGCCGGACAACGGGCTCAACGGCTGGAACATGTCCTGGGAGAAGTGGAAGGCCTAGGCCTTCGGCGCGTACGGGCCCGGGGGGGTTTTT